>JACQPI010000149.1 GCA_016207585.1 Elusimicrobiota bacterium
GAAACAGACGGCGCTATGGAGCTTGTTGGCTTTCGGCGGGACGGGAGCCCTTCTGTGCCGGGATTCGACGGAGAGCGACGAGGCGGCGGCGGTTTTTCGATGGAGGGAGGCGCTTCGGCGAGCCGGTCTTTATGTCGCGGGCTGCGCGGTAATTCCCGGGCTCACCTATTTGTATTTCGGATTACGGGGCGCCTCGCGGGAGCTGCTGGAGCAGGTGTTGTGGAGAAACATGGATTACGCCGCGATCCTCGTCCGTTCGGGCGCCTGGCGCGATCAGCTGGAGTGGTTCTTGCGGACCGCCGCCCCCCAGTTCTTGAAAGGAGGTTGGCCCGCTTACGCCGCCGCGGCCTTGGGGTTGGCCGCCACGCGCTTGGAGGCGCGGCGGGCCGAGGAGATCCTCGCCACCCTGTGGTTGGGGTCGGCGCTGATCGGCTGCGCGACGGGATTGTTTCTATTCCCGCATTATTTCCTGCAAGCCTATCCTCCGTTGGCGTTTCTGGCCGGGGCCGGGATTCAAAGATTAGGCGAAAGCCGCTCGGGAGCGAGGTACGCCTCCTGGTTGGCGGCGGGGCTTTGTCTCTACCCTGTCGCGGCGCACGCGCGCGCCTATTTCGTGGAGTCGCCGGAGAGGACGGCCCGGCGGCTTTTATATCCCAATCCGTTGTTTGAGGCCAAGGCCCTGGCTGATTTCATCCGATCCCGGTCGAACGAGACGGATCGGATGTACGTCTTCGGCTCCGAACCGCAGCTGTACTGGTACGCTGGGCTGCGCGCCGCGACGGAACACATCTTCGTTTATCCCCTGACGCTGTTCCCTCGCGGCTATCAAGAAATTTGGAGGGAGCTCCATCGGTTGGAAACAACGAGTCCCCGTTTCATCGTCTATGTCCAGCAGGGAGCCTCGACGTTGATAGCGACTCGGGAAGGCGAGGTGTTGAGGTCCGGGGTCATTTCCCTGCTGGCGAGGCGATATCGGTGGATCGGGACGGTCGATATACGCCCCGAGGGAAGCCGGGCGTTCTTCATGGAGCACGGGCTTGGTCCGGGGGCCGACGAGCCGCTCATGCCGGACGGGTCGTCGCAGGACCGAATTTACCTCTTCGAGGCGCGCTCAGCCGGAAATCAGTAGAAGAGACCTTTGTAGCGCGCGCAGTAAATGAGATTGACGAAGATCATCGCCCGAGTCACTTTGCCGAGGCGGTTTTGGGGCGTGGTCACCCAGGCGGCTCTTCCCTGCAGCGATTCCATATCCAGGTTCCCCGAATGGGAGACATCAAGGACCGCCGCGCCCGGCTTGACCCAGCCCGCTTTGAGCCGAAACGACGGATCGGGGACCGCCGTCACGAGAATATCGGCCCGCCTCACGCAGGACTCGATGTCCTCCGGCCGGGTAAGGTGGTAGCACTTCACGACCGTCGCCCCCAAGTTTTCAAGCATGAGCCCCAGCGGCTTGCCGACGCGCATGGAATTGTTGACCACGGTGACGAACCGCCCCGAGACCTGGATTTCCGGGTAGTGCTGCAGCGTCTTGACGACCGCCTTGGCGGTGGCGGGAACGACGCATTTGATCTCGCGGCCGGCGTCCAGAAACTTCTTGAATTTGATCAGGTAGCCGAGGTTTATCGAATGAAGCCCTTCCGTGTCCTTGTAAGGCGACACCCAATCCATAACGTCCTCATCCGCGACCGGCGCCTTGAGCGGATAGAGCACGAGAACGCCGTGGATGTCCGGATCGTGATTCGCCTCCTCGATGCGCCCGCGAAGCGCTTCGGGATCGGCGGCCTCGATCGAGCGGACCGCCAGCCCCAGTCGTTGCGCGTCTTTGAGAATCAGATCGCGGTATTGCGTGGAGGCTTGGTCGGCGGCCGGGCGGAACAGGAGCGTCGCCAGGCAGGGAGCCGAAGGAAATTTAGGGACTTCCGCGCGCACCCAGTCCAGGTGGCGGTCGGCGACCGCTTGGCAGTCAAAGACTGAGGTGCCGTCGAGACGGGCATTCATGATTGCGAGAGAAACTCCAAGCCTGGAGCTTTCCGGATTGTATAAAAAACGGCCCCCGGAGGCGCGTTCCGGGGGCCGAGGCGAAGAAGCAGGTACGGCGGGTTTATCGCCCTCTGCGCCTCTTCGCTACGAGTTTTTCAGCATCCACGAGGCCGGCTCCTTGCTCGTCCGGGGTCAGCCCCGGAAGGGGCGTGGCGGCGCCCTTGAGGGCATCGCGCACCGTGGCTTCTCCGTGAATGCGCCGGGCGGATATCGCCAAGGTCGCCAGACCGACGACATGGGGGCAGGCCATCGAGGTCCCGGAGATGGTATTGTAGCCTCCGTCGAGCCAGGTGGACGGCACGCTCACCCCGGGGGCCGTGAAGTCCACCTCGGGACCGCGGCTTGAGAACCGGGCCAGGGCGTCGCTGGAGTCGATGGCGGAGACCGCGATCATCTCGGGGTAGGCGGCCGGATAACCCACGGCGCCGCCCGAATTGCCGGCCGCCGCGACAATCACGAGGCCGGACTTTACGGCCGCCGTAACCGCCTCAGCCAGGGCCGGGGTGCCTCGAGAGGCGCCCAGGCTCATGTTGGCGATATCCATCTTATTTTCCGCGGCCCATAGGATGCCCGCGATGACATCCGCGAAGGTACCGCTGCCTCCCGCATCGAGAACCTTGACTCCGTAAAGGTTCGCCTTCGGGGCGATTCCCCACACCGCCTGCTCTTTATTTCGGACATTGCGGGTCACCGTGGCGGCGATGGTTCCGGAGACATGGGTCCCATGGCCGTGGTCGTCCTTATAGGCTTTCGTGTCGGCGGTGGTGAAGTTCCAGCCGCCCTTGACGTTAGGAGCCAGTTGAGGATGGGTGTAATCTATTCCGGTGTCGATCACGGCGACCTTTACGCCGCCGCCTTTCGTGGTCTTCCAGGCCTTGGGGGCGTTGACGCGGGCGACTCCCCAGGGGGTTTGAGGCTCGACCTTGGGGCGGCGGCGTCCGAACCCGGGAAGCAGATCGCGCAGCCCCATGGAGCGGACCACGGAGCCGGCCGACGGCAAATCGACGGCTGAAAGCGCCTGCGGCGAGGACTCGATCCACTTCTGCCTGTAGTCGAGCTCCACGCGCGTGACCTCTGGGCGAGCCTTGAGGATCGAGTCGAGGTTCTTGGATTTGTCCGACGGGAAACGTGCCGCGACCGCGTTGATCAACCGGAGATCATGGGTAACGGTTCCCCCGTGCTCCCGCACGACATCGGCGCGCTGCTGCGTCGTCAGGTTGGCCTGAAACGTAATGATCCTTTCATTGGGAAGAATCGAAACTCTTTCCCCGAAGGCCTGGGCGAAAGCCCCGGCGCTCCAGCCTCCCAGCAGCATCGCTGCGAGCAGGCTCCACATCCGCCACATCTTGACCATAATACCCCCCTTGGATACGATTTCCGGCGCGGGGAGGATGCTACCATATTTATGGGCCGAAAGTCCTACGTATATTTAAAACGAAAGTCCTATCAAATATACGGCGGGAGACGGGACGCGGAATGGATCGGCGTGAGAATCCAAGGGGTGTTCGGGAATCAAGAAAACAACGATAGAAAACGGTCTTCGTATTCCGAGAAGAGGTCGTACTCTTTGAGCTTGCGCCCCAGTTCGGATCGAAGGGAAGGGTCCGGGCCCGCTTTCCGAAAAAGATGATCGATTTCGTTGCGTTGCCGGCGCACGGCGGAGGCGGAGGGATCGAATAATCCGTGTTCCTCGAAACTCCGGACATGTCCCGGGAAGGCGCGCGCCGCCTCGTCGAGAGTGAACTTCATCAAGGCCAAGGACCAGGCGGAATCCGGGCAACGGATGAGCACCGAGTCATGCGGGGAAACGGAGGAAACATCCTCCTTGATTCGATCCAGAACAAGGCGGTGATCCTCATGGAGGACCCGTGTCTTGATATCTTCGTTCTTGAAACGGTACTCCAGCGCGCGTAGAAGCTCCCGGTATTGGTCGCAGAGCCAGCGGCTGAATTCCTTGGCATCCTCCCCGAAACCTGAAAAGCGCTCCCGGAGAATTTCCGGCGTCAGAATCAAGGGGCGTTCCGAAAGGACATTTCCCTCCCTCAACCGCGTCCTGCCTTCCAGGTCTTCGACCGGAGAGACCAAGTGATACTGAAGTCGAGTCGGTCCGTAAGCCGCCAGGGTTTTCGTGGGGGCAAAAACGACCTGGGTCGACCTGAGGAGTTTCGCGATCAATGCGGCATCCATATACTCATTATATCACGTGTTTTTGGGGCCGGAACGGTGTAGCCGGTTTGTTACCCGGAAACGGTAACATATTTGTATGGCAACCGAGGAAACCGAAAGACGAGTTTTGGGAGGGCGGGATGTTGGAAGAAACGGATAACCGGCTGCGCGATCTCCCCTTTTTTGTTACCGCCTGCATCATTCATGGATTGCTTCTGTCCAAAAATCCCAGCTTGGGATGGGGGGGATTCGCTCCCAAACTCGCCGCTCCCCTTCCGATCGAGTTCGTACAGGGGCTTCCTAAATCGACGCTCGGCATGGTGCGGTCTCCCGCTCCCCTGGGGCCGGCGCCCTCTTCCGGGCGAGATCCCTCAGCGGCGCGGGCTCCGCGACCCAAGGTTCTTCATCCGCATTCTCTTGCCTCGGCTAAGCCGCGGCGCCGGGTCGTCACGGCCGTCCGGCCTCGCCCCGCTGCCGCCAAGCGCGCGGCGGTCCCTAGGGCGTCTTTGGAGTCGGACTTGTTTCGAGAGCAGGCCCGCATTCGGCGTACCTTGGCGAAGTTTTCGCCGGCTTCTTCCCGCGCGGCGTTGCCTAAGAGCTTTTCCGCGCAAGCGGCTCTCGCGGACGCTCTGGGTTCCATCCGGCCCGATGCGCGGACGCTCAACGATGAGGCGCGGCGTCTATCGGCCCATCGGCAGGCGCTTATCCGGGAAGGCGAGGACGCGGTCCGGCGCAGCGTGTCGTTGGAGCAAAAACGCGGGGTGCGCGCCCTCCAGGCGGCCGATATCGACAGGCAAATCGCGAGCGGACCGGAACCGGACGAAAATATCGAGGCGCTGGGCTCCGGATCGGCCGCGCCGGAGGTCGCCGGACCGGGATTGGGTGGCGGCGCGGAAGCGGAAGAGGTGGAAGACGCGGTTTATGATTCTCCGACTGGAGGAGTTTCCTCAGCGGCGGGAGGCGGGGGGCCGGGAGGGATCGGATCGGGGAACGGTCCCATCTCCTGGTCCCTATCCGGTCCCGCCGGGAACAGGAGGCTCTTGAAGAGGATCCTGCCGGCCTGTCCGGAATGGGTATCGCGGCGCGGGCTCGATTTGACGGTGCAGTTGAAGTTTCGCGTATTGGAGGACGGCAGTGTCAAAGGGGGCGTGTTGATCCTGAGAACTTCCGGGTTTCCGGCCCTGGATCGCATCGCGATCGATGCGATCCGGCAATGGAGGTTCAACGGGGTCGGCTCCGAAAAAGACGCTACGGAGACATGGGGAGCGGTCAAGTTTCGCTTCCTGGCGCAATGAACATGAGAAAGGGGATGGACAAGATGATATCGGCGTGTCTCCTGGTCGGGTGCCTGGCGCTGGGCGCCTGGCGGGTTGCGCGGGGTCAAGAAAACCCGCCGCAGGCCGCGCGGCCCGGCGAGCAGTGGAACGCCTTGACCATGGAGGCCTCGGCGGTCTTGGGGGAGGCGTACTACAAAGACAACGATCTGGATCAGGCGAAGGACAAGTTTCGCGATTCCCTGGGCGCCAGCATGAAGGTGTACCGTCCCCAGCCGGATATCGTGGCGATGGACCTGTACCGGACCGCCGAAATCGAACTGAAGCATCGAAATTTCAGCGAGGCGAAAAAGCACCTGGACGTTCTGTTGAGCCGTTATTCCGGCAGCATTTGGGCGGAGGAGGCGCGCCGGATGCTGTTGCTCATGCTCCCGAATCCTTCGCGGGAAGAACCCGTGGAAGAACCCGTCCAGACGCTGGGGGAGGACGCGGAGCCGGAGTTGTTGTTGCAACGGCTCCAGGCGGCCTTACGCGATGGAAAGGACGCGCAGTCGCTGGGATTTTGCGAGGAGTTCATGAATCGGTTCCCGGCGCACTCGATGGTATCGGAGGTGCGCTTGGCGCACGGCGCGGTGCTGCTGGGTTCGGGAGAGTTTCGTCGCGCGGCGGAGGCCTTGAAAATATCGGCGGACGGCGATGGGGACGGCGCTTCTCACAGCAAAGCGCGTTATTTGCTGGGGGTCGCGTACCTTTCGCTCGGGGATGGAGAGGCTTTGCGTCGCAGAGTGCCGTCGGTCGAGCCCGCGGAAACCGCCGATCGCTGGCTCGCCTTGGCGCAGGCATGGCGGCCCGCCTCGGCGTCGCGTTTGGCCGGCGTTTTGGAGCTTCGGTACAACTCGCCGGCCAAGGCGTACGCGGCGGCGGCGCTGGGGGCGGAACTGGGGCGTCGTGGGGAGATCGACCGTGCGGCGGACTCGATGCGGCGGGCGGCCGAGGAGGCGGACCGGTGGGATATCGCCGATTTGGGGCGTTATGCGCGATGGGCGATCGCGGAGCTGCGCTATAAGGGTCGCAGCTATCCGGAAGCGGCGAGCGCCTACGAGATGTTCGTCCGACGGTACCCGGACGATCCGCAATCGGTCTTGGCGGTTTATCAGGGCGCCATGGCTCAAAAATGGGCCGGGAAATGGCGTCAGGCGGTGGCGGGATTCGAAAGGGTGATCCAGCGCTACCCGGACTCGGAGGAATCTTCCGCGGCCTATCTCCAGTTGGGCCAGATCTACTCCAATCGCGGATTGACGGAGCAGGCCCTGGCGGCCTACAAGCGCCTGCGCGGCGCCTCCGCGGAGAACGCCGACCGCGAGTCGCTATTGCTGATGGCGCAAGTGCATTACAATCACAAGCGATTCGAAGAGGCGATCGCGCTTTATGAGGATTTCTTGAATAGATTTCCCCAGGACGCGCGCGCTTACGAGGTGGCGGAACTGCTGCTCAATGCGCATTGGATGGGTGGCCGGGACGAAGCGCAGTTGCGAATCCTGGTAGAGAGGTTCCCGCGACACCCTATCGTTGCGCGGATTCGATGGGAGTTGGGGAGCCGGGAGATGAGGGGCAAAAACTACCTGCAGGCCGAACGTCACTTTCGCCGGATCGTGGACGATTTCCCCAAGTCCAACTACGCGGTCCGGAGCCTGTTTCATCAGGCCGAATGCCTTGTGAAGCTTCGCGACTTGGCGGGAGCCGCCGAGGCGTATCAGCGACTTTTGGCGCGCCATCCCAAGAGCCCGTATGGTCGGCAGGCTTCCCTGCGGCAGGCTCAAATCCTCTACGAACAGGAAGATTTCACGCGGGCCGCGCAATTGTTTTCCCGCATAGGCGGGAGGGACGCCCGGGCGCAGGAGGCCATGTTTTTTGGGGCCCTTTCGTATGAAAAGTCGGGCGACCGGGCGGAAGCCGTTTCCGCGTACCGGCGGTTTTTGGCGCAATTTCCCAAGAACCGGCGGGTTCCCTTGGCGTGGTACCAATTGGGCAAGGCGTTGGAAAGTTCGAACCGCTTTTTGGAAGCCGCCCGAGCCTATGCGCGCGTGGCGCCCCGCGCTCCCGAGAGGCCGCAGGCGCTCTTGGCGGCGGGCCGCTGCCAGGAAAAGCTGCGGGACGTCGGCGCGGCCCGCGAGACGTACGAAGAGCTGCGGCGATGGGCGTCTCTCGACGATCCATCCCGTTTGCGCGGGCTCTTGCGGCTGGCGATCCTGTCGGAACGGCGGGCGCCGCGGGAAGCTATTTCCTTGTACGGCGAGGTGCTGCGCCGCGCGAAAGACGAGGCGGTTCAGGGCGTCGCCAGGCGCCGCCTCCAGGTTTTGCGCGCTCAGGCGGCCTGATCGGGTTCTCGCACGCGATCGTGGCGACCGTTGATTTCATGACATTCCTCCGTTATACTCCCTGAATATGCAAACACTGACATTTTCCGAAATGATGCGCATCAGCCTCGTGATGCCGGTGCTCCTTCTTCTGTCCATTTTGGTCGTGGCGCAGGCCTTGGAGCGTTTTTGGCTGCTCTGGATCTCGGAGAGGCTGCCCCGCGGGGAGTGGCGCAAGATACGCGCGCGGTTGGAACGCGGCGACCGCGCCGGCGCCCTCGATATTTCCCGAAGGATGGGCGGGGTGATCGGGGAGGCGCTGACTCGGCTGCTGACGCTTCCCGACCCGTCGGCCGAAAGATTGGTGGAGGGGTTCCAGCTCTATAGGCACCGCCTTCAAATGGATTTTTCCCGGCGTCTGGGCCTTTTCGGGACGGTCAGCTTCATCGCGCCGCTCATCGGCCTGCTGGGAACGGTTCTGGGGATTATTCGCGCGTTTCATGATCTTGCCGCCCAGGGAGCCGGAGGGCCCACGGTGGTGGCGGCGGGAATTTCGGAAGCGCTGGTTGCGACCGCCGCCGGGATCGGCGTCGCGGTCGTCAGTTCGATCCTCTACAACTACTTTACCCTGACCGTGCGGCACCGGCTCAATACGGTCGATCTCTGGATATTCGAGATGGTCCAGCTTTTGGAGAGGATGCCGCCATGATGCCGCTCGGCGGGCGCGATGAGCTGCCGTCCGTGATCTCGGACGTCAACGTCGTTCCTTTGGCGGACGTTTCCTTAGTCCTGTTGATCCTGCTCATGGTATTATCTCCGATGATGACCCAAGAGATGCTCAAGGTAAAGGTCGCGGCGACCTCCCAGTCTTCCGAGGCGGTCCCTCCGGAAGCTCAGGAATTGGTGCTGGTCGTCCAGATACGTTCTCAGGGGATGTGGATCGGAGCCGAACGATTCACGAGTTTGGGCGCCTTCGTGGCCCGGATGACCCAAGTTTTGTCGGCCCGCGAGGATCGGAAGGTATTCGTAGTTCCCGATCCGGATGTCGCGACGGGGCGCATCGTCCATATGTTGGAGACCCTGCGCGGTTGCGGAGCGTCGTCGGTGGCGCTGGTCCAAACGGACACGGAGGCTCCGCTCCCGGCCGATCCCGGGCCCTTCTCGAGGACTTGATGGCGGCCAGGTATCTGATGACGCGCCTGCGCTTCTCGGTGCCGGAAGCCGAACCGGTCACCGAGGTAAATATTATTCCGGTCATCGACATTTCCCTGGTCCTGCTCGTCATCCTGTTCATCAGCGCTCCGTTGCTCTCCTATCCGAGCCTTCCGATCGAGCTGCCGCGCGCCTTCGTTCCGCAGACGGGGGAGAGCACGCTGACCTTGACCTATACCGCGAAAGGCGAATTGGCCGTCGGGATGGACATGTCGGATTGGCAATCCCTGGATTCGAAGCTGGGGGCTGCTTTCTCGAAATCGCCGGGCGCCACGCTGGTGCTGCGCGTTGATAAGACGGTTCCTTATCGCGTGATCGAACGCCTCATGGCGGTCGCCAAAAAAAACGGGGTCAAGAAGATCGCTCTGGCGACCGAGCGACCCCGATGAGGCGGCTGGTCCTTTCTTTGGGGGTGATGGGCGCGGCCCTCGCCGTCTTGCGGGCGGAAGATCCTCAGACGCCGCCTTCCGTCATCTCGGAGGACATCACGATTCGCGGCAGGGCTCCCCGTGAGGCGGCGTTGGGGCCGTTGCCGGCCCCGCCTTCAAAAGCCGCCGCGCGGGAGGTGATCCAATCGCTGCGCATTTATAAAAACGATTACCGGAAAGGGGGGGCTACGATCCGAATCCCCGAGACCCTGCGGCGCTTGGATCGTCCCTTTCCCGAACCTCCGTACCTGACATTTCCGACCCGGGCCTTTCCCCGGCCGTATAAACGATGGCGTTTCGAGGTTTTTGAGCAGACACGAATCGTATGGCGCATCGAGGGGGATACCCGGGGAGACCCCGATTCCGGCGGCGAGACCGATGAGGCCCAGGCGCGCCCCTCCACCTCCGTGCCGGAAGAAATCGCTTGGGACGGGTTGGCTTCATCCGGGCGTCTCGCGATTCGAGTGGGGGAGGCCTATGGCCTGCGTTTCACAGGGATAGACGGGAAGCGGGAGTATTCCATGGCCAGCGAGCCGATTGAATTCACGTCCCTTGCGCTCCCTCAAGGTTTTGCGGGGACGCGGCTGGAGGCCGCCAATGCGCTGATTTTCATCGCGGAACGGGCGGCTCTGGCGGAAACAAGCCAGCCGTACATTCAGGAAATCGCGGATCGCTTTCGCAGATACAGCCCCAAAGCCGAAAAGTACCGATTTGTCCTGTACCAGGAAAATCCGCGCTCCAAGCTGGCGGCCGCTCGATCGAGCGCCTTAAGGCGCCAATTCGCGGACATTCTCCTAGTCAACCCAAGCCGCATCGCTGTGGAAGTGTTGGGTTGGGGGGAACGGGGCGACGTGCTCGCGTGCGTCATCCCTTCCGAGACGGGCGCTTTGCTGGACCAGCAGTAGCGCCAAGAAGCGAATCGTCGGCGATTATTGGGCGCGGCGGGCATGGCCGCGTGGAAGGCGTCACCAGCCTTCGGAACTTGCGCCTTTCGGCTTGATCGAGATGAGATAGTCGGCGAGGGCGCCGATCTCGTCGTCCTTGAGCGTCTCGCCCCATGCGGGCATGACGATCATCGGTTCGGGGCCGTTGGGATCGTCCTTGGCCGGGTTCGAACCGTTTCGGATACGGCTTTCGAGCTCTTCCTTGGAGTAGCCGTCCGCAACAAGCAGGAGCGCCGGGATTTTTCCGCCGGCGACATTGTTGTTCGGGTAGCCGCCCTTGCCGCCGCGGCCGTGGCAGCCGACGCATCCGACGCGGGTAAATATCTCTTGGCCCCGCTTCACGGGATCGGATCCGAAAGAGGCGTCATCCCACGGAGGGGTGTCCCGGTATGCCGAGCCTTTGAGCGAGCCGAGATAAGCGACCAGGGCCGCCCGTACCTTATTGTTGAGGTTGAAATTGGGCATGACGGTGTTGTTCTTCCAGGCGTGCGGGTTCTTCAACCAGAGATCGAGCCACTGCGGCGTTTTTCGGAATCCGATATAGGTCAGGTCGGGTCCGTAGGCACCTCCCGTTGGGCCTACGCGGTGGCACTGGATGCAGCCGAATCCGCTGAAATAGGCGGCTCCCCGCCGCGATTCGACGGGTTCGGCTGCCCGGGACGGGCAAGCCCATAGTCCGGCCAGGAGGAGGGTCAGCGGATATCGAAGGGATTTCCTGGACATCTGCCTTTTCAAGAGGTTCCAATCATAACTCATGTTGGGGGGGCGTTGCAAAGTTTTCCGCGATAATGGGGTCGGGCTGCTTGAGGAAAACCGCGCCGCTCACAAGACAGAGGAGCCCGCCGACCGCGAGGGTAAGGGGAGCTCCGATGCGATCGGCCGCGAACCCGGCGGCCAGGTTGCCCAGAGGGGTCACGCCCATGAAGGTCATTGAGAACAGTCCCATCACGCGGCCGCGCATCGCGTCGGAAGTCAGGGTTTGAAGTTGGGTGTTGCAGCCGGTGAAAAGGGCCATCATGCCCCAACCCGTGAGGGTCATGATGCAAAGGCTGGTCGGGAAATGTTTGGAGACCGAAAAGAGGACCAGGGAAGCTCCGAACGCCGCCGCCGAAATCCCCGTTAGGCGGCGCAGCCCGCGGATGTTCGAGCGGTACGCAAGATGCCATGAGGCGAGGATCGCTCCGGCTCCCGATGCCCCCGTCAACAGGCCGAAGCCTTGCGCGCCGCGGCGCAACACGGCGTCCGAGAAAATGGGCAGCAGGGCCATGAACGGGACTCCCGCCAAACTGATTAGGCTCAAGAGAAGCAGGATGTCTCGCATTTGCTTGTGGGAGAAGGCGTATCGGAGGCCCGCGCGTATATGAAGCCAGGATTCCTGCCAAGAGGACGGAATCTCCTTCGGGGCCAATGCCAGGCGCATGCGAAACAGCCCAAAAATCAGGGCGACATAACTCGCGGCGTTGAGAAAAAAGCAAATGCTCTCGCCCCAAAGGCCTATGCAAAAGCCGGCCAGGGCGGGGCCGATCATTCTGGAGGCGTTGATGAGAAACGCGTTGAGCGCTATCGCGTTGCCCAGGTTGGGGCGGTCCACCAGATCGGCGACCAGGGCCTGTCGGGCGGGCATGTCGAAGACGTTGGCGGATCCAAGAAGGGCGGCCATCGCAAAAACATGCCACACCTGGATGGCGTCCGTGTAAGTCAGGATGGCAAGGCCGAGGGCCTGCGATAGGGCTACGGACTGAGTCCATAGGAGTATGCGCCGGCGGTCGAAATGATCCGCGACCATTCCGCCGAAAAGTCCGAAAAGGATGGTGGGCGCCTGACCCACGAATCCGACCAGCCCGAGCAGGGCCGGGGAGCGGGTCAAGCGGTACACCAGCCACATTTGGGCGATCGTCTGCATCCAGGTCCCCGTCATCGAGATCGCCTGGCCGACGAAATAAAGCCTGAAATTGGGGTGCCCTAGGGAGCGCAGGGGATCTTGCTGTGACATGGCGCGTTCGGTCCCTCAGCCGAGGGCCGTTGTGATGCTTGCGAGGGCTTCCCTGGCCTGCGTCTTGGCGGGAAGGCGTGACTGGATCAGGGAGAGCGCTTTGTGCAGGCGGCGCACCAGGCCCTTGTTGATGATCCCGGCGGGATAGCGCCGCCGCATCTCCTGGATGATGGCCGCGCCATAGAAGAGCAGGTTGGTGAGGCCGGACATTTCGATGGCGGTCTTGTTGGACTTGCCCGGCTTGAGCAGGCGTTTCTCCTCTTCCAGGAATTTCGCAAGTTCGAGCAGGTATTGCTCGCAGAGGCCCTTGTCGAACTGGGCGAAGCGCGGGCTCGCGTTGCCGTCCGAAAAATCGCACGGCTCCGAGAACATTCGAGTCAGCAGGGCCTCCATGCGCAGGCCCATGATGGGGACCAGGGTCGGCGAGCCGGTCCAGAAACGGCGCTTGGCGTCGGGAGATTTCTTCGCGGCGTCGCGGTCCAGCAGGGTCTCGATCTGGTTGAGAAAATCCTCGACGCTCAAACGCGGCCGCGCGCGCTTGACTTCCTCAAGGCGTTCCTGGAGTTTGCGGCGCCGCTCCTTCTCCTCCTCTTTGCGGGACAACAGGAGCAGCCGCTTGAGCGTCGTAGGATCCCAAATGCCCTCCAGGGGGATTTTGTCGAATATCGCCTTGGCCTCTTTCTTGTCGCCCAGGTCATAGAGCAGGTTCCCCAGATAGGAATGGGCTTCCCAATAACGGGCGTCCGCACCTATCGCGCGTTTCAGGCTGGCGATCGCTTCTTGAGGTTTGCCAAGTCGATGGCAGCATGCGGCATAGCCCATATGCGCCGGGGCGAAATCAGGCGTCATGTCGAAGGCCTTTTTATAATAGCGCGCCGCGTCCTCGAACTGGTCATGTTCGTAGAGGATCATCGCCAACGTGTTGACGAAGCTCGCGTCATTTTCAGGATTGCGCAGCGCCAGCTCGATGAATTCCAGGGCCTTTTCCTTGCGTCCGAGCCACAGATACGTTTCCGCCAATCCCTGCAGGACATCGCTCGACTCGGGAGACTTGGCATGCAGTCCCTCCAGGATTTCGCAAGCCTGGATATAGTCGCCGAGCCGTATGTGCGTCATGGCGCAGCCTAATAGCAAGTCGGAATCATGCGGGAATCGCGCCAGGCCCTCGCGGAACGATTGGAGCGCCTTTTCGAACTCCCCGCCGTTGTAGAAGTCCAGGCCCTCGTTATTGTAATCGTCGCTGCTCTTATAGGTCATGTTGGGGCGCCGGTCCGATGCCGCCCAGTAAGTATGAGGTTGTAATTCGCTTTTGTCAATATTTTTGCCCGAAATCTTTGCGGTTTTGGCGCGACGGGATGAAACGGCGCTCTAGACTCGTTTTGTCGGACAGTCGCCAAATTGGGGTCCAAACTTTCTGCTGCCTATGTGAAACGAACGGATTGAAGTATTTTAAGCGCCAATTCGGCCGGGGAGGAGGTTTTGGATGTTGAGATCGTCAAGTATGAATGGTTGCGGGTGACAAAAAGACCGAATAATACTTGCCCCCCATCCTTAAGAATTCCTGTCTTGTAATGGAGGTGACCAATGTTCAATTTTCCGGCAGTCATATCCGCTGTTTGCGTTCGTGATGGCGCTTCTTTTAAGTCCAAAAACCGCATTCCACCTTGCAGACCTTGTTCTACTTGAGCTGGAGTTTTAGGGACAATCCAAGATTTACGCAGTTCGAATGATCGATCGGGCTGGAGCTGAAGTAGGCGAAAATAACGCCGGGAATCAGTCTGTATCGCCCACCCTTCAGGAATTTCGATGGAAAATGGCGCTAGTTTAGGTTTTTTCCTTTGAGCCGAACTTTTGAGAGGCTTGCTTATCGTGCCGAGAACCTTTCTCGCCTGAACCTGAGA
>JACQPI010000135.1 GCA_016207585.1 Elusimicrobiota bacterium
CGCCGGGCATCTCGCTGAAAACGCCGTGATTATCCTGCTTCCACCATTCCTTCATCGGGGCTCTCCCATAAGGTAATCAAAAAGACCTACTTCCTCCAGGGCCGAAAGGCCCATCTCGTCTAGGACCTTCGCGGTTTTGTTCATCCTCCCTACAACGATAGCGGTCTTGGATAACAAAGCGGTAACAGTTTGCGCGCTTTTCGGCGCCGGAGCGCGGGATTCGTTGACAGTCAGGGGGGGTTAAGTTACCTAGGAACGGCGCCTGGGGAGCAAGGGCGCCAGAAGGTTGCGCAAGTCGTTGGGCACGCGCGCCGGCTGCCACTCCGCGTCCACGAGCGCGTGGTGGGAGCTGCCTCGCGCGACCAACTCGTTGAAACGATCCCGGTCGTAAATTTCGTACTCGAAATTGATGCTGGCCAATCCCAGGTCGGTCATCCAGGTGCGGATCAGGAGCAGGTCGTCATAGCGGCAGGGGCCGAAATATTCGCACCGCGTCTCCACGACCGGCAGGTAAAGCCGCTGTTGCGCTTCCAGGTCCCGGTAGCGAATGCCCAATGAGCGCATCAGTTCGGTGCGCCCCTGCTCGAAATAGCGGAAGTAATTGGCGTAGTAAATGACGCCCATCTTATCCGTATCGGCATAGGTGACCCTCACCTCGAACTCATGCTTGCGCGGTTGCCGGGCCGCCCCTCCATCGGGCACCTCGCGAGCCGCCCGGCGAGCGCCGGCGCCCGTCTCCGCGACGGCGGGAGGGGGCGGCGAGGGAGGGAAGGCCTGCGAGATCGAGCCGGAGGCCGGGACCCGAGGCAGTTTCGGGGGGGGCGCAGGCGCCGTTTGGGCGGCCGGCTCGGCCGGCCTGACCAAGGATGGCGGCTGATCTTCCGGCAGGGTCGGCTCCGCGGGAAGAGGTAGTACATCCTTGCCCGGCTCGGGGGCGGCGGGCGCCTCCGGCATCGCCGGGGACAATCCCAGCACCTGGTTCAAGACGAAGCGGATTTGGGCGACCGACACCGGTTTCTTGAGGAAGTACGTTTGGGGCCCCGGACGGACCTTCGAGCGCAGTTCGTCTATCGAGGCGGCGCTCGTGAAGACGACCGGGGTCAGCGCGGTCACGGAGGTGCTGCGCAGCCGCTCATAGACCTCGTCGCCCCCGCCTCCGGGCATGTAAAAATCGAGCAGGATGACGTTGGGATTGGAGCGGCAGGCCTCGTCGATGCCCTTGCCCCCATCGTGAGCCACGACGACCTTGAATCCCATCGGCTCCAAGGCATCCGTCATCAGGCGCGCGATTTCCGTATCGTCGTCGATGATCAAGACGGTCGGCCGCGCGGAAGCCATGCGAGTTATCCGCTCACGCCCTTGGCGAGCGCCGTTCGGATCTGCGCGCGCAACGACTCGATGCCGCAAGGCTTCTGGAGAAACGACGAGACGTTGGGCTCCTGCTTGAAAAGCGCCTCGGTCGTGGCGTCGAACTGGCTGGCGGTCAGGATGATGACCGGTATCGCCCGCGTTTCCTGCTCCGCCTGAAGCATCCGAAGCATCTCCACGCCGCTCACCTTGGGCATCATCACGTCGAGGAGGATGATGTCGGGCTTGGCGCGGCCCGCAAGCTCGATGCCCTGTTGACCGTCGAAAGCCTTGAAGACCTCATACTCTCCTCCGAAGACCATCTCCACCAGATCGGTAAAAGCCGGATTGTCATCCACCACGAGGATTTTTCTCACGGGCCTACAATATCACTTTGCGCCGCGCGTCCGCAAGAATATTTCCGGCTCGGGTCTTGATTCCTGGCGCGCAGATGCTACACTTTCTGCCGTGATCCATAGCTGCCCCTTCTGCGAGCACGAAGGAGTGCGTTTCGGATCGTCGCCGGGACGCCATCTGCTGCGGGGGCTATTGGGCACGCGCCGGCGGTTTTGCCCCGGATGCCGCCGGCGTTGGTTCTCGCAGCGCCGGGGGCACTTGCCCAATGCGCTTCGCATGGCCCTTGCCGGTGGCCTGGCCGCGACGCTGGGCTTGGCCGGATCCCGTTACGTGAACCAGGACCGCTTCGCCGGTATCCCTCCCTCCGCGACCGGAGCATCCCGAAGGGTGGCCGCTCACGACCCCACCGAGCGGGGGGAAGCTTCCGCCGCCTTGGACCGCGCGGCGGAAGGCGCGGCCGCGGCGGGGCCGGGCGCCGCGCTCGCCTGGGAGGAAAGCGCCGCCGCCCGCTCCAGAACTTCGTCTCGCGCCGCCTGGGACACGGAGGCTTTGCGGCGGCGAACGGCCGCCTCCGGCGGCTATGAGGCGTCCGGCTCCGGCAACATACTGCAAGGCCTCAGCCAACTTCTCAAACAGGCTCTCAGCCGCTCCCAGGAGGACAAGATCGACGAGCTGCTGAAGATGGACAAGAAAACCCTGTGGGACCAGTACGGCAAATACTTCAGCTCCAAGGAGCAAGCCAAACAGGTCTACGAGGACTACAAGCGCCGGCGTTCCTCCGGTAAAAGCGCGCCGAGCGACCCATAAGGACTAAGGAGAAAACATGAACACCCTGCGTCGCGTCCGTTGGTTCCTGCTGACCGCCGTCCTGCTC
Organism: Elusimicrobiota bacterium; assembly: GCA_016207585.1. Taxonomy (GTDB): domain Bacteria; phylum Elusimicrobiota; class Elusimicrobia; order UBA1565; family JACRDR01; genus JACQPI01. The sequence continues at coordinate 2,579 of JACQPI010000135.1, forward strand.
GTTCCCCTTTGGGGCTCGGCGCAGGAAGAAGAGACCTCTCCGCCGGCCCAAGCGCCCGCCGCGCCCCCCGCCGAAGCGCCTGCCGCGCCGCCGGAGGAGACTCCTTCCGGAACCCAGCCCGCGCAGCCCGGGGAGCCCGGCGACGGCGCCGTTCCGGCGACGCCCGCCAAGGGGCGCGCCCGGCGCCGCCACGGCGAGCGGGTGGAACGTCAGGGGGAGCGCATGGAGCGGCGAGGCGAGATGCTGGAGCGCCGAGGGGAGCATCGCGAGGAGCGCGGAGAGCGCATGGAGCGCCAGGGCGAGGGCATGCAGGAGCACGGCGAGGCGATGCAGGAGCGGGCGGAGACACTGGAAGCATCCGGCCATGAGCAGGCCGCCCAGAGGCTCGAAAAACGGGGAGAGCGTTTAGAAGAGAGGGGGGAGCGCCGCGAGGAACGCGGGGAACGGCTTCAACGCCAAGGGGAGCGGATGCAGCACCGAGGGGAAAAGATGCAGCGCCACGGGAAGCACCGCGAGCATCGAGGCGAAAAGATGCGCCGCCGCCCGCGCCAGGGGCCGCGTCCGGGTCGTCCGTAAGCACACTCTCGAGCGAACCCAGCCGGACGCCGTAGCTCACCATCAAGCGAGGAGCTGTCCGTTTCCGCGCACGCGTCGTTTGAGGCGTTAGGGGAGCAGTCTCAAGGCGTCCCGCGGGCGGTCGTGGCGGTCCCGACGAGAGACCCGTCGGTCCAGAAAGGCGTCTCCCTGCTCGAGGCCGGTCAGAACCAGTTGGCCAACGCGGATGCCGTGATGGAAATCGGGATATTTGTAGGCGCCGGACTCGGTGCCGGTATAGGGGCGATAGCTGCCGCCCAAGCTCGCCATCGTGAGCCTCCTGCTTCGCCCCCCTATGGCCGCAATCTGTTGATTGGGGCCGGAGCAGGAGCCGGCCTTGGATGGCTTATAGTGCGTTGGGGTAGAGAGTTGGATTAGTAGTAGCGCTCGCGACTTTAAGCGTAAACGTTCGGTAAACCCCGTTTCGTTTGCCGGACTCGTCGTCAGCCGGCACCGCGCATATCAACTATGGCCGGCCATAGTTCGCGGCTGCTCGTCGAGTCGCGATAGGTTCACGTTTGCCTTTTCTGGATACCTCCGTTATTTATTGTGCGGCTGAAATCCGATCTGCGGCCTAGACTTAATCGGCGGGTCCATCAGCTCGCGGATCGCGTCAAAAACGGCTCGGAATTTGCGGTTATACTTTTTCTCAATCTCATCGAGCCGCCGGGCCAAATCCCGATGGGAGGCGATCATCTCGCGCAGCCTAACGAAGGCCCTCATGACGGCAATATTGACCTGGATGGCACGTTCGCTGTTGAGGACGCTGGAAAGCATGGCGACACCCTGTTCGGTGAAGGCATACGGGGGCGTTCTGAG
>JACQPI010000137.1 GCA_016207585.1 Elusimicrobiota bacterium
GGTCATGGTTTCCGCTCTGCCGAGCTCCAACCATTTCCGCGCACACCCGCTTTCAGCGGGTACCCGTGCTTGGTCATGGTTTCCGCTCTGCCGCGCGCAAGGTGTTACTCCTCTCGCGCGGCACTGGGCGCGTTATCGCGCCCGGTGCCGAGCTCCAACCATTTCCGCGCACACCCGCTTTCAGCGGGTACCCGTGCTTGGTCATCGCGCCTCCTCGAGCCACGCCTCCCGCCCCGGGTCGACCCGTTCCTGATGAGCGTCCCGCCATATCTCCTGAAGGAGCTCCGGCGTCACATCCCCTCCCCCGAGGCCCACCACCGTCCCATAAATCGGCGGCCGAAGCGAGTCGCCGTAAAACGCGGCCTTCAGCTCCTGAAAAAATATCCCGCCGCCGCCCATGGAGTAGTTGCGGTCGACAACGGCCAGCCGCGCCCCCGGCCGCACCCAACGCCGGATCGCGCGCAGGGGAAACGGCCTAAAACAGCGGACCCTCAGGTTGCCGGCCTTGAACCCTCCGCGGCGCAATTCGTCGACCGCCTCAAGGGCGGTCGACCCGACGGCCCCCGACGTGACCAGGACCACGTCGGCATCCTCGCAACGGTACGGATCCACCGAACCGTACGACCGCCCGAACTGTTCCCCGAATTCGCGTCCGACTTCTTCGATAATCTCCCCGGCCCGCTCCATGTCGGCCGCCATTCGGCGGCGCAGCCGGAAATAATCCTTGGGCCCGGCGAGCGCCCCGAAAGAAAGCGGCCGCTTCCAATCCAATACCTGAGAGGGGCGATAGGGCGGCAAAAAACGGTCCACGTCCTGTTGATCCGGGACCTCGACGGGCTCATAGGTATGGGAGAGGGTAAACCCCTCCAATACGACCATCGCCGGCAGCCGGACGTTTTCGGCCACCTTATATGCCATCAGCACGGAATCAAGGACCTCTTGATTATTGGAACAATAAAACTGCATCCAGCCGGTGTCGCGTTGGGACAGGGAGTCCGTCTGGTCGGTCCAAAGATTCCATGGCGCCGCCAGGGCGCGGTTCACCTCGGTCATCACGACGGGAAGCCGCGCGCCCGAAACCCAATGCAGGAGCTCATGCATATACGCAAGGCCCTGCGAGGAGGTCGAGGTAAAGGTCCGCGCGCCGGAAGTCGCGGCTCCCAGCAAAAGAGCCATTGCGGAGTGCTCCGACTCGACCGGGATGAATTGCCCCTGGAACCGTCCCGACGCGTGGAGCTCGGCCAAAAGCTCCACCGATTGCGTCTGCGGGGTGATGGGATAGGCCGCGACCACGTCCACGCGGGCCAGCATCGCCCCCATCGCAGCGGCGTGGTTGCCCATCAGCACCTTCTTCACGCCGCCTCCTCGGGCTCCAGCGCGATGCAATGCGCGGGGCATTCCTGGACGCAGATGCCGCAGCCCTTGCAATAATGAAAGTCGATCCTCGGAACCTTGTCGGTGAGCTCCACGCAGGCCTCGGGGCAGTACTTCCAGCAAATCAGGCAGCCGGTGCAGCGGGACGCTCCGATCGCTGGCTTGAGGCTGCGCCAGTTGCCCGTCAAATTTTCCGCCATCGACCGATCCGAGACGATCTCTTGCGGCAGAACGAGCGGGTCGCTCTCAAGCCACGGCATGGAGCCCCTCCATCGTCTTCGCCAGCTGATGCGCTTCGCGCGCCGCAGCGACGTTCTCCTCCATCTTCGCGGGGACCGACTCCCGGATCGCGGCCTCCAAAGAGGCCAAGTCAGCCAGGTTGAATATCGCGGCGACCGCGCCGCACATCGTCGTATTGACGAGCGGATTCGAAGCCGAACCGAGACGATGCTCCCACGCGATGCGTCGGGCGGGAATGGTGAAAACCCGGTAATCGGACCAGCGGCTCGACAGCTCCTCCGCTGGCTTCGGCGTGTTTATGAGCAGCCGTCCGCCGGGCTTAAGGCCGCGGGTGATCCCGGGATCGGCGGCGAGAGTCGGATCGAAAAGAACGACCGCATCCGGCTCGTAAATCCGGCTCCGGAGCACTATTTTCCTATCCGAAATGCGCAGATACGCCGTCACCGGAGCGCCGCGGCGCTCCACGCCGAACTCCGGAATCGCAAGGCATTCGCCCCGGCCGGAGCGCAATACGGCATCCGCCAGGATCTTGGCGGCCAACACAATCCCTTGGCCGCCGCGGCCGTGGAAGCGGATTTCCATCATTTTTCCCCGCGTATCCATAATGACGCTATTTTCATACGCAACGGAGATGCCACGGGGGCTACCAGAAATTTTCCGCGACTTTCAACGGCCGAAAATCATCCGGAGCGCGATAAGAAATAGCGCCGCGCCGAAAACTCTGCGCAGCGCGTCCTGGGGCAGGGCGATCGCGAACTTCGCGCCGAGGACGCTTCCCAAAACAAATCCCACGCAGATGAGAGCGGCCACTTTAAGATCGACATAGCCCTGTTTATAGTAGGTCCAGGCGGCCAAGATCCCGATGGGCGGCACCAAGAGGGCCAGCGTCGTTCCCTGCGCCAGGTGCTGAGGCATCTTGAAAAACAGGACCAGCGCGGGCACGATAAAAATCCCTCCGCCGATTCCGATGAGCCCGCTAAGGACCCCCGCTCCCGCGCCTAGAAGCACATACAACAGAAGCAATGCCATCGCTTCATTATGTATTTTTTTGGGTTGAATTGGGACTCAAAAAAGCTAAAATGCCCGCAAGAGAGGATAATAAACCATGCTCCGAAGATTGTCTTTAGCCGTCCTGTGTGCGACGATTTCCGCCGGACAAACCCGGGCTCAGGAACGCCCCCTGAAGACGGACGACCAGAAAACCCTGTATGCGCTCGGCATTTCCCTGGGGAATCAGGTAGGACAAAGACTGTCGATCCTGGGGCTGACGGCGACCGAGGTTCAAACGGTCGAGTTGGGGCTGAGGGACGCGGTCCTCAATAAGAAACCCCGCGTGAACATGGAGGTGTTTGGCCCCAAGATTCAGACGCTGGCCGAAGGCAAAATGGCGGCCCAGGCCCAAAAAGACAAGGCGATCGCCGACAAGGAAAAATCCAAGAGCAAGGATTTTCTGCAAAAAGCGGCGAAGGAAAAGGGCGCTATAAAACTCCCCTCCGGGCTCGTGTACACACCGATCAAGGCGGGCTCCGGAGCTTCCCCCAAGGAGACCGACACGGTCCGCGTCCACTACCATGGGACCTTTCCGGATGGGAAAGTTTTCGACAGTTCCGTGCAGCGCAAAGAGCCCGCCGAGTTCCCCTTGAACGGGGTGATCCCCTGCTGGACCGAGGGCGTCCAAAAGCTCAAAGAGGGCGGCAAGGCCAAACTCGTCTGTCCCTCCGAAATCGCTTACGGCGACCGCGGCTCGCCGCCCGTCGTTCCTCCCGGCGCGACGCTGGTTTTCGAGGTGGAGCTCCTAAAAATCCTGGCCGCGGCGCCGGCAAAATAGGGCTCGCGGCGCGCGCGCTCTTTTTGCTAAAGTTTTTACGTGGCGAACATACTAGTCGTAGACGATGAGAAAGACGTCGTCACGCTGATCAAGTTCCTCCTGGAAAAAGACGGGCACCGGGTCGCCGAGGCCTTCAACGGAGCCGAGGCGCTCAAGCTGCTGGGAGTCGAACCGCCGGACCCCAGCGCCGCTCTGCCGGACCTGATTATCCTCGATGTCATGATGCCGGTCGTGGACGGCTACACGACTGCGACCAAGCTGCGGGAAAACGCGGAGACGCGCGCTATTCCCCTCGTGATCCTGACCGCCAAGGGCCAAATGCGCGATGTCTTCGAAATGACCCCCAACGTGGCCGCCTACATCGAAAAACCCTTCGATCCCAAGCAACTCAGAGATTTGGTGACGGGCATGTTCCCTTCCGGCGGCCCCTCAAGACCTTAACCGGCATGGCGACCATCCTTGTGGTCGACGACGAAGCGGAAATCGTCACGCTCTTGCGCTTCGTGCTGGAACGAGACGGGCACACGATCCTGGAGGCCTCCAACGGCCAGGTCGCCCTCGAGCGCCTGGGCGTCGATCCGCCGATGCTCGATGTCGCGCTCCCGGATCTCATCATTCTCGACATCATGATGCCGATCATGGACGGCTACGCGCTCAACAACCGCCTGCAGAAAGAAGACCGCACCAAATCGATCCCGATCCTGGTTTTGACCGCCAAGGGCCAGAGGATGCGGGACCTCTTCGAGCTCGCCCCGAACGTCGCCGCCTACGTCCAGAAACCGTTCGATCCCAAGATGCTGAGGGAACTCATTACCGGGATACTCGCCGCCAAAAAGGCCGGCTAAGGGCTTGCGACGAAATAGATCCTGAGCCCCGCGGAAACAAATGACTTCGGACCTGGAAGGCAGCCACGAGGCCGCCATCGTCGCGACCAAAATCGCCAAGCTCCAGGAGCTGCGCGCCCGGGGCGTCGAAGCGTTCCCCCATCGCTACAGGAAGGAACATCCTCTATCCCAAATCAACGCCCTCGCGGCCTCCTTATCCGCGCAGCAGCATTCCGGGTGCAAGATCGTCACCGCCGGGCGCGTGGTGCAGCTGCGCCTCATGGGCAAGGCCGCGTTTTTTCACCTCCAGGACGGTTCGGGCAAGGCGCAGGTATACGCTAAATCGGACCTGCTCGCAGAGGCCTTCGAGCTCCTCAAGCACGATATCCAGATCGGCGATTTTGTCGGAGTTTCCGGCGAGATATTCAAAACCAAGACGGGGGAGCCGACGCTCCAGGCCGAGCGGCTGACGCTTCTCGCCAAGGCGCTGCGGCCGCTTCCCGAAAAATGGCACGGCCTCAAAGACACGGAAATCCGCTACCGCAGCCGGCATCTCGATCTTCTCTCGAATCCCGGCGTCCGAGCCATCTTCGAAACGCGCTCGCGCATCGTCGATTCGATCCGGGAGACCTTCCGGGACCGTGGCTACCTGGAGGTCGAGACCCCGATCCTGCTCTCCCAGGCGGGCGGAGCCTCCGCGACCCCTTTCAAGACGTTCCACCGCGCCTTGGACAGCGAACTCTACCTGCGCATCGCCACCGAGCTCTATCTCAAACGGCTAATTATCGGCGGATTCGAACGGGTTTACGAGATAGGCCGCATCTTCCGAAACGAGGGGATCGACACGCGTCATAATCCCGAGTTCACGATGCTGGAGGCCTACGCCGCCTACGAGGATTATCACGGGATGATGGAGCTCTTCGAGGCGGTGCTGGCCGGCGCCGCTCGGACGGCGGGAATCGATTCCGTGGAGTACCGGGGACAGAAAATTTCTCTCCGGCCTCCCTTCCGGCGGCTCTACCTGCCGGATCTCTGGAAGGAGTCGTGCGGAGAGGACCTCCATGCCGTCCTGAAGGGCAAGGGATTCAATCGGGAGGCCCTGCTCTCTTTGGCGAATCGGCTTCGCATCGACGCCTCCGAAAAGACACCGAGCGCCAAGGTCTTCGAGCGCATCTTCGATGCGCGCATCCTGCCTCAGCTGGCGCAACCCGCCTTCGTGCTGGACCACCCCACCGCGATCACCCCGCTGGCCAAGTGCAAGCCGGGCGACGAAAGCCTCGTGGAGCGCTTCGAGTTTTTCATAGGAACCGAGGAGGTCGCCAACGCCTACACCGAGCTCAACGATCCTCTCGACCAGCGCGAGCGATTCGAGGAGCAGCTGCGCCAAAGTGCGGGCGGCGACGAGGAAACCGACCTCTTGGACGAGGACTTCGTGCGGGCGATGGAATGCGGCATGCCTCCCACGGGCGGCATCGGCATCGGCATCGACCGTTTGGCGATGCTTTTGACCGGACACCCCTCGATCCGCGAAGTCATTTTATTCCCCACCTTGAA
>JACQPI010000139.1 GCA_016207585.1 Elusimicrobiota bacterium
CCCCTGTTGTTATGGACGGCGGGCCTCCTGCTGCTGGTCGCGTCCAGGGTCGGCGAGGCCTTTTCGATCCGACCCGTCCGGGTACTCTTCCTGAGCCAGCCTGGAAAGAGGGCGGCTCTCGTCACTCTTCCAAAAGGGGAAAATCTGTTGTTTGATGCGGACGTGTCGGCTTCTCTTGTGCGGCGGTGTTTAAGGCGCTTGGGAGTTTCAAGGCTTCAGGCCCTGTTTGTAACCGCGGAGCGGCCCGACGCTCCCGGCGATGAATACGAATTCTTGCGCCCTTTCGGCATTGGTGAGGCGAACACTTTTTGGGTTCACCAGGAGTCTCGCCGGGAGTGGCCGCGGGGAGTCCTAGTCGAGACTCACGCCGAAGGGTGGGAACTTTCGTATCGCGATTTTTGGCTTCAATTCCAGCGCTCGGGGACGGCGTGTGGAGGATTGAACGGTGGCAGGTCTTTTTGTGTCCGGACTTCTCCGAGGGACTATTGGGAAGCGGCGACGTCCAGGCCGGCGTCCGCTTCGGACGGCGCCGCGCGTCTTTTCGATGCTCGTTTTGAAGGAGCAGTCTTGGTGACGTCGGATGGGAACCGGTTCCGGGTGTCGACCCGAAAGGATCCGCGGGAGTATTTTTAGCGAAGGTTATGGCCTAAGGTCGCTGATGCGCTTCCAACTATATTTTTCCGCGTCGGCGTGGCGCACCCCCAGGGCGTAGGTATTGTTGAAGCCGAAGGGCTTAAGCCACCGGCTGGCGAAGCGTTCCGGATAGGCGCGGGAGACTTGGCGGTAGGCTTGTTCCGGGTCCGCGGTCGACGGCAGTTCCAGGATCGCGGTCAGCGCGGTGCCGGTATACTCGGCGTAGAGATCGATCGCCCCGACCGCCAGCGCTTGGTGCACCACGATCGTTCCGCCCAGGCCGAAGCGCCGCTCGACTTTGCGGCCGAGGCGGCTCTCGATGAGCAGCGCCAGGATCTCCCCGAGCAGGATTCCCTCGGTGAAACTTTTGCTGCCGATAACGACGGGAGGCTCCTGGGAGGGGGTCCGCGAGCCCAAAAGCCCTCGGCGATTGAGAAACTCCAGGGCGACCTCTTTTGGGCGACGCTTTCGCCGATCCACTTCGAAGTTTAAGCGCCGCATGGCGGCCGCGTCGATGCGTCCGGCGACCGAATTCAGCGCCTCTTCCAGACCCGGCGTCTCCTGCAGCGCCCGGAGGCGCGCCACGGGAGCGGCGTAATAGGGCGGGAAGAAATGCCGGTCGTCATCGAGCAGCTGAACATCAAAGCTGTCGAGCCGCCCGTCGGTGCTGTAGGCGCTGATGATATCCACCTCCTTTCGGGCCAAGGCCCGGTACATTAAGGAGGCTTCCATGTCCATTGTCGATGAGAATCGAAATCCATAGACGGACTGAAGGTTTTTGAGGCCGTCCAGCCGCTCGATGAATTCGCCTGTGAATCCGGCTCGAAGCGGCGAAACGGGGAGCGTTTCGGCAGGGTGTTTGAGCTTTAAGGAAAATATGCCGGCCAACGCCGCCAAGGGGATGGCCGAGAGAAGCAGGCCGCGAACCGCTCGACGCGCTCGGAAAGCCTGATCGGGGCCTCGGATGAGGAGCGTCTCCAGGACGGCGATCAGTTGATCCAGGGATATCGCCAGGAGGGCCGCCGGCACCGCGCCCAGCAGGACGAGCCGATGCTGGCTCATGTAGAGCCCGCGATTGATGAAAGTCCCGAGCCCTCCGGCCCCGATGAAAGCTGCCAGGGTCGCCATCCCGACGCCGATCACGGTCGCGGTCCTCGCCCCCGCCACGATAACGGGCAGCGCCAGGGGGAGTTCCACCAGGCGCAGGCGTTGGCGGCGGGTCATTCCCATCGCTTCGGCGGCCTCGATGGCCGCGCCCGGCACCCCGCGCAGCCCTACGACGGTGTTGAGCGTGATGGGAAGGAGCGAATACAGCGTCAGCGCTGCGACCGCGGGGGCCGTCCCCAGAGCCGGAATCCGTCCGACGACGGGCAGCTCGGGCAACTGGCTGATGAGCACCATTAGCAGGGTCAAAAGGGCCAGGCCGGGAACCGTCTGCAATACGCCCACCGTGCCGAGGACGGCGCCCTCGGTTTTGGGCCACCGCCGGACCCAAACGCCCATGGGAAGGCCGATCGCCAGCGCCAAGCCGACGCTTCCGCCCGTCAAGAGCAGATGCTCCGCGATGCGCTGGATCAGTTCGTGGCGGCGGTCGATAAGGAACTCAATCATGGCCGCGCTTGCCGGAAAGCAGCCGCGCCGGCCGTTCGAACAACTGGGCGACGAAGGGCGTCGCGGGGCGGCGCAGCAGTTCGTCGCCGTCCCCGACTTGCTCGATGCGGCCCTCGTGAAGGACCGCGATGCGGTCTCCGAGGGCCAGCGCCTCGAAGAGGTCGTGGGTCACGAAAAGAATCGTCTTGCCCAGGCGGTCGCGCAGATCCTTGAGCGTTTCCTGCAAGCTCTGGCGGGTGATCTCATCGAGCGCGCCGAAAGGTTCGTCCATGAGGAGATATTTGGGATCGGTCGCCAGCGCCCGGGCCACCGCGACGCGCTGCTCCTGTCCTCCGGAGAGTTGTCCGGGATAGCGACGCGCGAAAGAAGCGGGAGGCAATCCGACGAGGTCGAGAAGCTCCTCGGCCCGTCGCCTCCGCGGGGTTGGGGGCTCCCCGCGCAGGGAGAGGCCGATCGCGACGTTTTCCTCCACCGACATGTGCGCGAAGAGGCCGACGTGCTGGAACACGTAGCCGATGGAGCGCCGCAGCATAACGATATTCTGAGCCTGCACGTCGCGGCCGTCCACCTCGATTTTGCCGGCGGAGAGCTCGACGAGGCGATTGACCATCTTGAGTGTCGTGCTCTTGCCGCTTCCCGAGGATCCCAGCAGGACGGTGGTATGCCCCTCGGGGACGTCGAGCGACAGATCGCGCACCGCCCAGGTCCGCTCGTCGTCGAAAGACTTGCCTACGTTATTGAAGGCGATCAAGGCGTTAATTGGTGCAGGAAGAAAATCGCCGCGCCCAGGAGGATCAGGGCTCCGCCTTGGTGAGCCACGCCCAGCGACAGCGGGACGTTGCGAAGGAGGGTGGCGACTCCGAGCGCCGCTTGCAGAAGAACCGCTCCCATCAGGACGTGGAAGGCCAGCTTGGTTCGCCTGGGCAGGTCCGAGAAAATCCCCACCAACCAGAGCCCGAGGGTTCCCAGGGTCAGCACTAGCGCGAGAAGCCGGTGGTCGAACTGGACCGTCGTGTTGTTATCGAAGAGATTGCGCAGCGGGGGCTGTATTTTAAATAGAAACGGGGGTATCCAATAGTCCAGCATTTTCGGGAACGTGTTGTAGATGAACCCGGCCCGTAGCCCCGCCACCAGGCCTCCGGAACCGATAGTGATTAACACTAGGGCGAGAATCGCCGCACCGACCCTACGCAGCCGCGAATGCTCTATCGTGTCTTGCTCCGAACGCGGGATTAGAAGTTCCAGCGCGGTCCATAACATGGCGCCGTAGAGCACGCAGGCCGTCAGAAGATGGGCGGTGAGACGGTAATGGCTGACCCTGGGTTCGTTGACGAGCCCGCTCTTGACCATGAACCATCCCAGTCCCCCCTGCAACGCCCAAAGCGCCGCGACAACCGCGAGTTTGGACAGCAGCCGCCGGTCCAGCTTGCGGCTGAGGAGGAAATAGAAGAACGGCAGGGCGAAGACCAATCCGGCCAGGCGCGCCAGGAGGCGGTGCAGGTATTCCATCCAGTATATCTCTTTGAAGTCGGCGAGGCCCATGCCGTCGTTGACCTGCTGGTATTCAGGGGTGCGCTGGTAGTCCTGGAAGGCGCGCTCCCATTGCGCATCATCGAGGGGGGGGAGGACTCCCGTCACCGGTTTCCATTCCACGATGGAAAGGCCGGAATGGGTCAGCCGGGTGGCCCCGCCTTGGACCAGCACTACGAAAACGAGGGCGCAGCAGGCCAAAAGCCAGAGACCGATCGGGCGGTTCATGCACGCGGAAACAGCCGGTAAAAGACGTTGACGAGCGCCCCGACCGTCGTCAGCGTATTGATGGCGGAGAAGACGACGTCTTGACGCCAAAAGGCGTACACCGCCAGAGAAAAACTTCCCAGGGAGGCCAGGAGCAGAAAGCCGAGATTAACCGGGCACCTTCCCGCCTTGGCGGTGTCCCAGCACTGCGGAATCCAGGCCAGCGCGAAGGCTGTGACCCCGATATAGCCGACCCACTCCATGCTCGGGTTCATGACACCGCAACAAAAGAGCCCGGTTTCGCGCGCGTCACCATGGCATTGTACCTTAAAATTCCGTTCCCTCAGCTTCCGGACCGCGTGATCGAGCAGGTCACATCAATGAGCGTTCCTCCTGTCTTGCGCCGAGATTCGGTTTGCGCTCGCTCCTTGGCGCGGGTCACAGCCTCGCCGAGCAACCGGGATATCTCCGGATCCGCGCTCAAAAGGGGAATATGTCCCGAGGCCGATTCGGCCGGCAGGGCATGCGATAGCGGTTGCCTCAGTCTGCGCATCAGAAACCTAGGCCCATAAGACCTAAAATAAGCAGGCCATTTGTTGGGGAAATTTTGCCCCAATGGCCTATTTTACTCCTTGGGTGGCCAGTAGTACAATCACCCCGGTTTGTCAGGTAGACAAATTAATGGAACAAGTCGATAAGACCGCCAGTCCAAGAACCGAGGAGAAAAGTCATGAAGCCAGTAAAACTGATCGCGCTTTCAATGTCGTTTGCTTTGGTTGCAACCGCGCCAGGCTTAGGTTCCTACCAGGCTTGGGCAGCGGTTGCAGAAGTCCAGTTAAGAATTTCTCCTGTGGGAAAAGCTCCGGCCGGGATGTTTGCAGGCAACATGGCTTTGCCCATTGGAGAAGCCTTCCTTTATGAGGCTGGCTATACCGACTTCAACCCGACACGGTTCTCCCTTCTGACCCCTGAGATTGGCGTTAAACCGGTTGACACGGTGGGCACCTATCGGGTGGCGGTAGCTAATCTAAATAGTGTCGTAAGGCCCGCAATTTCTTTTTACCCCGCGAGAGCATTGACTCCGGCTGTAGGTAATAGTGTGGCGGCCATGCCCACACAGGGAAGAACCGTCGTCGGGGTATTGGCCACAGGGGTAGGTTTAGTTAAGCAGGCTGTTGTTGCTGGAAATCTGCCCGAAGCCGGAACTCAAATACAAGCGATCTTCGGAGAAGGTTCTCGTCGAATGAATCTGCAAGCTTCCGACGGCTCCGTAGTGCCCTCGGATGAAGGTGGTTCAGGTAATCTCGGCGGTGCGGGTAATGGTGGTTCAGGTGGCAATCCCGGTGGTGGCGGCGAGGGCGGTGGGCAACGGTATCCTGATCCCAGAACGCATTTTTCCGTGGCCCTCGATGCAGCACGCGCGATTGGCCCCAACCCCTCTTTAATCCATGCAAGATTCA
>JACQPI010000134.1 GCA_016207585.1 Elusimicrobiota bacterium
CGATCTCGCCCGCAAGATCGCCGAGGGTTCCCTGACCTCTCCCGAGGCGGCGGCGACGGACATCCGGGCCTTGGTGGCCCGCCTCAAGGAAAACGTCACGCTGCGCCGATTCGAGAAAATTTCGCTCTCCGGGCCGGGCCTTCTCTCCTTCTACGTTCACCCTCCTGCCTCTCAAAAGGGAGCCTTCCTAGTCTTGGAGTGCCCCTCCGGAGAGGTCGCCAAACATCCGGCTACGGCGGAACTCGCCAAGGAGTTGGGACTTCAGGTCGTGGCGATGAGCCCTCGGTGGACCCGCCGCGAGGACGTCCCGGCGGCCGAAGTCGAGAAGGAGCGCGAGATTTACGCCGCGCAGCTGCGCAACGAGGGCAAGCCCGAGGCGGCCATCCCCAAAATCGTAGAGGGCAAGCTGCAAAAGCTGTTCTTCCAGGCCTCGTGCCTCCTGGAGAGCGTGAGCATGCGCGACAACAAGACGCCCATCTCGAAGCTCGTTTCCGAGGCCTCGGCGCGGGCGGGCGGACCGATCATCGTGCGGCGCTTTGTCCGGTACCAACTTGGGGAGAATTAGGTGGCCGTGATGCTATCCGTAGCCTTTATTTTCTCTTCGTTGCCGGTCGTTTCTCCGTAACGTTTTGCTTGGTTCGATGAAAAAATACCGGCGCATCCTGGTCAAGCTGTCCGGGGAGGCTCTTTCGGGAGCCTCGCGCCATGGGATCGATTCCCAGGCCCTGGCCCACATCTGCTCCGAGTTGAAGGCGGCGTACGACAAAAGAATCCAGCTTGCGATCGTGATCGGGGCGGGCAACATTTGGCGGGGCGCCAAGGACCGGGGCGAGGTGATCGACCGGGTCACGGCCGATTACATGGGGATGATGGCCACGATCATCAACTCGCTGGCCCTGCAGGACGCCCTCGAGGATCAGGGGGTTGCGACCCGGGTCCAGTCGGCGATCCACGTGACCCAGCTTGCCGAGCCCTACATCCGCCGCCGGGCGATACGCCACCTCGAGAAAGGCCGCGTCGTCATATTCGCGGGCGGCACCGGCAATCCTTACTTCACGACCGACAGCGCCGCCGCGCTCCGGGCGACCGAGATCGAGGCCCAGGCCCTGCTCAAGGCCACGAAGGTGGACGGGGTCTACACGGACGACCCCCAGCGCAACCGGCGTGCCCGCAAGCTGGAGCGGTTGACGTACATGGAAGCCATCCGCCGCCGGCTGAGGGTCATGGATACGACCGCCCTGACCTTGTGCATGGAAAACAAGATCCCCATCGTGGTTTTCAATTTGGCGCTGCGGGGCAACATCGCGCGGGCCGCGACGGGCCGGAAGGTGGGAACCACGATCCAGGAATAGAGGTGATCTATGAGCGTTATGGAAAACATTCTTGGCAAGACCGAAGCGCAGATGAAGGGCCGCCTCGATAAGTTTTTGGGAGACATGGCTTCCGTTCGTACCGGTCGGGCCAACCCGCAGATCCTCGATTCCATCCGAGTCGAGTGCTACGGGCAGGAGTTGCCGATCAAGCAGCTGGCCGCGATTTCCGTGCCCGAGGGCCGCACGCTCGAGATACGCCCCTGGGACCCCTCGACCCTGGAGGCCCTGGAAAAGGCGCTTCAGAAGTCCGATCTGGGAATCCCTCCGCAAAACGACGGCAAGATGATACGGCTGCAACTTCCCGCCATGACGGAAGAACGGCGCAAGGAGTTGGTCAAGCTCCTGGGCAAGATGGCCGAGGAAGCCCGGGTGGCGCTTCGCAACGAACGGCGGGATGGGATCGAGAAGCTCAGAAAAGCCGAGAAGGCCAAAGAGATCTCGGAGGACGAGCGCAAGCGACAAGAGGACTCCGTTCAAAAACTCACGGACGCCTACATCCGCAAAGTCGATGAGGCCCTCGCCGCGAAGGAAAAAGAAGTAACGACCGTCTGATGCCCCCCTCCCGCACGGCGCCCGAAGCCGCCGCGCCGCAAGACCGCCTGGACCCGTCCAAGATGCCTCGCCACATCGCGATCATCATGGACGGCAACGGCCGCTGGGCCGAGTCGAAGGGCCTCCCGCGCGTCGCCGGCCACAAGGCGGGCGTCGAATCGGTCCGCGAGACGATCCGCGCCTGCAGCGATCTCGGGATTCAAGCCCTGACGCTCTACGCGTTTTCCACGGAGAACTGGCTGCGCCCGGTCTCGGAAGTCAATGAATTGATGCGCCTGTTGGGCTGGGTCCTCGAAACCGAGATCAGGGAGTTGTGCCGCAACAACGTCCGGCTGCGGGTTTCCGGCCGTCTCCAAGGGCTGCCGCCGGCCCTGATTTCGCGCCTCAACGAGGCGGTCCGGGATCTTTCCGGCAATACGGGGCTCATCTTGAACTTGGCGCTCAACTACGGAGCGCGCCAGGAGATCGTCGACGCGGTCAACGCGGCGCTGGCGTCGGGAGGCCGCACGCTCGATGAGGAGGCGATCTCCAGTCACCTCTATACCGCCGGGCTTCCCGACCCGGATCTTCTCATACGCACCTCCGGGGAGATGCGGGTGTCGAACTTCCTGCTGTGGCAAATCGCATACGCCGAGTTTTACGTCACCTCGGTTTTTTGGCCCGAATTTCGAAAATCCCATCTCGTCGAGGCGATCGCCGAATACCAGACCCGCCGGCGCCGCTTCGGAGCGGTATGACGTCCTCGATACGCTGATGCTGCTGCCCCGCCTTCTGACGATGTTCGTCGGAATTCCCCTGCTCGCGTTCCTGATCCACCTGGGGTCGCTGCCTTTCATGGCGCTGGTGATCGGCGTCGTGCTGCTCGCCCTTTACGAGTACGCCTTGATCCTGTGGGTGGGAGGGCGCGGCGTGCAGCGCTGGATGACCGTCGCCGCCGGAGGCTTTTTGGCGACCGTCGTCATCCTGCAAGCGCCTCGTCTTGACGGCTTGGGGACCGGGGCGCTGCTGCCGCTTTCGATAACCGGCGTGGTCCTGGCGGTCTGCCTACGGGAGCTCTTGCGCAAGGAGCATTCGCTCGATCGCGCGGCGCTGAGCCTCTTGGGAGTATTTTTCATCGGCTGGACGCTCGCTCACCTGGCGTTGTTGCGCGACCTGCGGCCTTACGGGGAGCGATTTACCTTCTTCTTGTTCCTGACGGTCTGGGTCGTCGATATCGCGGCCTACGCGGCGGGGCATGCCGTCGGCTCCCGCCGCCTGGCTCCCGTGATCAGCCCCAAGAAAACATGGGAGGGCGCCGTCGCAGGCTTCGCGGCGGCGGTCCTTTGGTCTCTTTTGGCGCACCGCTGGTTCCTGGGCGGGGCTTTCGGGCTGCGCACGACGCTCCTCCTTGGGGCGGCGATCGGACTTTTGAGCCAGGCTTCGGATCTCGCGCAGTCCCTGATCAAGCGGACCGCCGGCGTCAAGGATTCCTCCTCCATACTCCCCGGCCACGGCGGGATTCTCGACCGCTTCGATTCCTTTTTGCTTACGGCCCCCGCAATGTATTACGCTGTCCTCCTGATCTCGCCATGAAGAACCTGATCATCCTTGGATCGACGGGCTCGATCGGCGTCAACGCGCTGCGGGTCGTCGAGGAGATGGGCGGGGCTTTCCGGGTCCTCGGGTTGTCGGCCTATTCGAACGTCGAGCTGCTTCAAAATCAGGTCAGGAAGTTCAAGCCGGAGGTCGTCTCGGTCTTCGACCCGGCCGCCTCGAGGGATTTCAAGCGCCGGGTCAACGCAGCGGTGCGCCACCTGGAGCCGGGGGTGGAGGGACTCTGCGAGATGGTCTCGCGCAAGGACGTGGACGTCGTCCTCCTCTCGCTGGTCGGCGGGGTCGGTTTCGCGCCTTTTTTGGCGGCCTTGAAAAGCGGCAAGACCGTGGCGCTGGCGAACAAGGAGCCGATGGTCATGGCGGGCGCGCAGTTCATGATCGAGGCCCGCCGGTGGGGCGCCCGGATATTGCCGGTCGACTCGGAACCCTCGGCGGTCTTTCAATGCCTGGAGACCCGGCCGGTCCCCAAAGGCGGCCTACGGGACTACGGCGCGCTCATCGGGCGGGTCTTTCTGACCGCCTCCGGCGGCGCCTTTTACCGCTACCGGGGGGACCTTTCCCGAGTGAGCGTCCGGCAGGCCCTCGCGCATCCGACCTGGAAAATGGGCAGGAAAATCACGATCGACTGCGCGACGCTGATGAACAAGGGATTTGAGACCATCGAGATCATGAACCTATTCGGATTGGCCTTGGGCCAGATACGCATCGTGATCCATCCGCAGTCCATCATGCACTCGGCGGTCGAGTTCAAGGACGGCTCGATCCTGGCCCAGATGGGCCATCCCGACATGAAACTCCCGATCCAGTACGCACTGACATGGCCGGACCGCGCCCGCCGCGTCGTGGAGCCCCTCGATTTTGAGAGCGCGCCTTCGCTGACCTTCGCCCCCCCCGATTTTCAGCGCTTCCCTTGCCTTGGACTCGCTTTCGAGGCGGCCCGCGCCGGAGGCAGCATGCCCGCGGTGCTTTCGGCCGCCGACGAGGTGGCCGTGTCGGCTTTCGTGGACGGCCGGATCCGATTCACGGACATTCCCCGCGTCGTGGAGCGGACGATGAAGCGCCACCGCTCGACCTCCGGGCTTGCGTCGTTCGCCGAGGTCGTCGAGGTGGACGGCTGGGCGCGGGAGAAAGCCGCGGAGCTCGTAGAACAGCTATAATAACAGGGGACTTGATTCTATGATGCCGTGGATTCAATCGGGCGCCGCCGTGATCTTCACTTTCGGGCTCGTCATATTCCTTCACGAGTTCGGGCATTTCATCCTCTGCCGCTGGTTCGGCGTCCGGGTGGAGCGTTTCGCGTTCGGTTTCGGGCCGGAGTTGCTCGGTTTCACGAAAGGAGAAACCCGCTATTCGATCTGCGCATTCCCCCTGGGCGGGTTCGTGAAGCCGGCCGGCGACAACATCGAGGATTGCACGGGCGACCCCAACGAATATTTCGCCAAGCCATGGACGCAGCGACTCCTGATCGTCGCGGCCGGCCCTTCCATGAATTACGTCCTGGCCTTCGTCCTCTTCTTCCTCGTCGTCTCGTTTCGCGGCATTCCGGAGCCGTCGAAGCAGGCGGTCATCGGGGACATCGCGGCCGGGTATCCGGCGGAGATCGCGGGCCTGAAAGTCGGCGATCGCGTGTTCAAGGCGGACGGCCAGAACGTCGCTTCCTGGGTCGAGCTCTCGGAGCGGATCCGCCGTAATCCCGAGAAGCCTCTTCAATTGGCCTTCGAGCGGGAGGGGCTCCGGATGCAAGCGACGGTCGTGCCGCGTCTCGACGCCGCGACGGGTCACGGCCTCATCGGCATCAGAGCCAAGGTGGAGTACCAGCCGGCCGGGCTCGCCCGCGCCGGACGCGAGGCGGCGCACCAATGCTGGCTATGGACCGCCTATACCGTCAAGACGCTGGCCGAGAAAATCTACAAGCGCGAGCGGCCCGACCTCGCCGGGCCGGTCGGCATCGTCCAGATGGTGCATCGGGCGGCGCATTCGGACCTGGAGGACTTCATCTTCCTCATAGGGCTCCTCTCGGTCGCGGTCGGTTTTTTCAACATCCTGCCGGTGCCCCTCCTGGACGGCGGCCATGCCGCCATGTACGTCTGGGAAGGCCTGAGCCGCCGAAAGCTCACGACCCAGGCGATGGCGACGGTCAACTCGATCGGGATCGTGTTCCTGCTTTCCTTGCTTCTTTTCGCGACCTACAACGACGTCACGCGCATCCGCGCCGAGCGCCGGGAGCGGCGCCAGAGGCAGGAGGCGCTCCAATCCGCCCCGGCCACGGTTGCGCCGGCGCCTGTGCCGGGCCCTTGACCCTTCGATCGGAATCTATTAGAATATAAATGAAGCAATAAGAATACGGAGGCATCATGCCCAGGACCATCACCTTGAGATTGGACGACGCTACGTATCAAATGTTCCACGCGTTCGCGCTGGCCGATAATCGCCCCCTCTCGAATTTGATCGAGACGGCGGCCAAGAAACATCTGGAGGAGTGCTTCTTCGCGGATGAAGCGGAGATGAGCGCCATACGGGGAGATAAACAGCTGCTCAAGAAGTTGAAAAAAGGTTCCCGCTCCGCAAAGGCGCGTCGTGGCAAGTTTGTCGGCTGATTACCGCGTCTTTGAAACCGCGGATTTTCAGAAAGGCTTGCGTGAATTGCCGGGAGCCATTCCCGCGAAGATAGCAGGGAAACTGAAGGTCTATGTCTATCCCGCCTTGCGTTTACAGCCGCATTTCGGACCCAATATCAGGAAGTTGCGAAGTTGGAAACCTGAAACTTGGCGCTATCGAATTGGACGCTGGCGTTTTTTCTATGAGATTGATGAACCGGAGAAGATCGTTTACATGATCGCCCTACACCAGCGCAAGGACGCGTATCATTAGGCGAGAACCCCCATGAAACTCAGCCGGTACCTGATCCCGACCCTGCGCGAGCCCCCTTCCGACGCCGACAACGCCTCGGCGGCGCTCATGCAGCGAGCCGGGATGATCCGCAAGCTCGCCTCCGGCATCTACGAATGGCTGCCTCTCGGGCTGCGGGCCCTGAAAAAAGTGGAGCGGATCGTTCGCGAGGAGATGGACGCCATCGGCGGCCAGGAGGTCTGGCTGCCGGTCATCCAGCCTCGGGAACTTTGGGAGGAGACCGGGCGGTGGAAGATTTACGGCAAGGAGCTCCTGCGCCTCAAGGACCGAAAGGACGGGGAATTCTGCTTCGCGCCGACCGCCGAGGAGGTCATCACGGACCTGGTCCGGCGGGAGGTGCGCTCCTGGCGCCAGCTCCCGCTCATGCTCTACCAGTTCGGCCTCAAGTTCAGGGACGAGATCCGGCCGCGCTTCGGCGTCATGCGCGCCCGCGAGTTCCTCATGAAGGACGCATATTCGTTCCACGCCGACGATGCGGATTGCCAGAGCTATTACGAGCAGGTCTACGGGGCCTATTCCAAAATTTTCGAGCGCTGCGGCCTCAAATTCAAGCCTGTCGAGGCCGACTCGGGGGCGATCGGAGGCTCCTATTCGCATGAGTTCATGGTGCTGGCGGAGACCGGCGAGGAGACGATCGTCGCCTGCACGAAGTGCGCCTACGGGGCGAATATCGAGCGGGCCGAATGCCCACCTTCCAAGGATTCGGACGGCCGTGTTTCCCCCCTTCCCTTGGAGGAAATCCACACCCCGGGGACCTTCAGCGTGGAGGACGTCGCGAAGCTCCTGAAGGCATCCCCGAAATCTTTCCTGAAAACCCAGCTCTACCTGGCCGACGGGCGACCGGTCATGGCGCTCCTCCGGGGCGACCACGAGCTCAACGAGGCGAAACTGGCTCGAGCCTGCAAGACGGGACTCCTGGAGCGGGCCAACGACGCCATGTACGAAAAAATAACCGGCTGCGGCGTCGGCTACGCGGGCCCGGTCAAGCTCCCGATGTGGAGGTCCCCCGACGGTAAGACGCTGCCGGTAGGGATTTACGCGGATATGTCGCTTGAGGGCGCGGCAAACGCCGTCAGCGGCGCCAACAAGACCGACTATCATCTGAAGAATATCAACATCGGCCGCGATTTTCAGCCCGAGAGCTTCGCGGACCTGCGCCGGGCCTTGCCCTCCGACCCCTGCCCCCGCTGCGGCGGGCCCGTGCGGTTCACGAAGGGCATCGAGGTCGGGCATACCTTCAAGCTCGGCACGAAGTATTCCATCCCGCTCAAGGCCCACTATCTCGACAACGAGCAGCAATCCAAGCCCATGGTGATGGGCTGCTACGGCATCGGCGTCTCGCGCGTCGTGGCGGCCGCCGTCGAGCAGGGCCACGACGAGGCCGGCATCATCTGGCCGTCTTCGATCGCGCCGTTTGCGGCCTGCATCGTTGCGGTGGAGCACGATTCGGCCCGGGTCCGCGAGGCGGCCGAGACGCTGTACCGGGAGCTATGGGACGCCGGCGTCGAAACCCTCCTAGACGACCGGGCCGAGCGCCCCGGGGTCCGCTTCAAGGACATGGATTTGATCGGCATTCCCTTCCGGTTCGTCGTCAGCGAGAAGACCCTCGCCCAAGGCGAGGTGGAGTTCAAGCGGCGCGCAAGCAAGGATCTCGAGCGCTGGAAGCTCGCCGAGGCGGCCGGGAGGCTTCGGACCGCAAATCGCTGACCCCCAACGCTTGGGAGCGCGCGGGTGCGGCGCTTGTTTCAGGCCGATTTTATTTTGATATAATGAAGTCAAGGTCACCGGCTGAAGTGGCTGAAGTCGAGCCACTTTTTTTATTCTCCGGTTCGGCGCGGGGCCGAGGCATGGAAGCGGACTTAAAGCTCATTGAAACCACGGTCCGGGGCGTCTTGGACCAGGAAGCGGTGGAGCTCGTCGATCTCCAATACCTTCGGGAAGGAGGACGACGGGTGTTGCGCTTCTTTCTGGACAAGGCCGGCGGCATCACCTTGGACGACTGCGAGTACCTATCCAACCGCATCGGGGGTATTTTGGACACAGCGAACGTGATGCCCCATGCTTACGTGCTGGAGGTTTCGTCTCCGGGCATCGACCGGATACTGAAGAAGGAGAGGGACTTCCTCCGGTTTCTCGGCCATCGAGTCCGAATTTGCCTTAAAGAGCCCCTGGAGGGGCGCCGAAACTTCATGGGATATCTCAAGATGTTGGAAGAAGGACAGGTCGTGCTGGAGGATGAAGGCCGGACGGCCCGGTTCCCCCTGGAAGGGATCGAAGAAGCGCGGCTTCACCCGGAGCTAGAGATTTGATTATGGCATCGCCAGCGACCAAAAGCGAGTTGATCCTCGCGCTCGAACAAATCGAGCGCGAGAAGGGCGTTCGGAAGGAAGATATCCTCAAGATGATCGAGGGCGCCATCACCAGCGCCTTGCGCAAGCACGTCGGCAAAAACGCCCTCATCGAGTGCCTCATCGACCCCGATACCGCCGCCATTACGGCCTATGTGACTAAGAAGGTCGTCGAGAAGGTGGAAAACCCCGAACTGGAGATCGCTTTGAGCGAAGCCAAGCGCGCCAAGGCCGGCGTCGGGGCGGGCGAGGACCTGAGGCTGCCCATCCATACCGAGGAGTTCGCCCGCATCGCGGCCCAGACCGCCAAGCAAGTCCTGGTGCAGAAGATCCGCGAGGTGGAGCGGGACAACCTTTTCGAGGAGTTCAAGCCCAAGGAGGCGGAGCTCGTCTCCGGTTCGGTGCACCGCTTCCTGGAGCGAAGCATCATCATCGACCTCGGCAAGACGGAGGGAATCCTGCCTCCCCGCGAGCAGATCCGACGGGAACGCTACAACGTCGGGGACCGCATCCGGGCCGTGATCCTCAAGGTCGACAAGGCCCAGCGGGGGCCCCAGGTCCTCCTCTCCAGGGCTTCCCCCCTATTTTTGAAACGGCTTTTCGAGTTGGAAATCCCGGAAGTCAACGAAAAGACGATCGAGATCGTCGAAATCGCCCGCGATCCCGGCTACCGGGCCAAGGTCGTGGTCCGATCCAACAATGCCAAGGTGGATCCCATCGGAGCCTGCGTCGGCATTCGAGGCTCGCGCATACGCGGCATCATGAACGAGCTGGCGGGCGAGCGCATCGATTTGATACTGCACCATGAAGATTTCGCGACATACCTGGGCAACACCCTCGCGCCGGCCAAGTACTCGTCCGTGCGCATCCTCAGCAAGGAGGACAAGCACGCCGAGATCGTCGTGCCCAATGAGCAGCTGTCCCTGGCGATCGGAAAGGAGGGGCAGAACATCCGCCTCGCCTCCAAGTTGACCGGGTGGACCCTCGACGTCAAATCGGAGGGCCAGCGCAGCGACGAGGCGAAGGCCCGCGAGGAGTCGCAAGCCGCGGCCCTCAAGGAGGTCGAGGGCGTGGGGCCCAAGGTCGCCGACGTCCTGATCAAGGCCGGAATGTCCGACATCTACCGCATCGCGACGTTCAAGGCGGAGGACCTCATGACGCTTCAGGGCATTGGAGAAAAAACCGCCGCCAAGATCATCGCGGGGGCGCAAAAATACGTCAAGGAGCATCCGCGCGAGGCAGCGCCGGTCCCGGCGACCCCTCCTGCGGCCGAACCCGTTTGCGAAGAGGCCTCAACGGTCGCCTCCGACGCGGGCGCCGAAGGCGTCGAGTAAGGCAAGGGTATGGACAAGGAAAATAAGAAATTGCCGGGAGACAAGACGAACTCCGCCGCCCCGAAAAAGGTCGGGGCTCCTAAGTCCAAGAAGACGGCCGATGCCAAATCCGCCAAGAAACCGGCCAAAACTTCCAAAAAGGATATCAAGCCCCAGGCTCCCGAGGTTCGCCGCGTGGCGATGTCCAAGGAATCTCTGCGTGAGAAGGGCTCCATTACCCCTCCCGGAATCCATTTGGTGGACGCCTTCTCTCGATTAAAGACTTCCCGAACCCAACGGGAGGCTCCGGCCGTGACGCGTCTGCCGGCCGGAGGAATCCAAACGCCGAAGGCGGCTCCCAAACCGCCCATCGCGGCGACAAAGCCCGCGCAGGCTGCTCCTTCCGCGGCGGCCTCCGCTCCGGCGGCGCCTCCTCCGAAGCAAATTTCTCCCGCTCGGCCCGCCGCGGTCGCGCCGCCCGCGGCGAAACCGTCTCCGCCCGTCAAACAGTCTCCGGCCCGGCCGGCGCCGGCAACGCCCGCAAAACCTCAAGTGCAGACCCCTCCGGCTACGCCCAAAACAGCCGCTCCGGCTCCGACCAGACCGAAATCCACGCCCCCTTCCGCAACCGTCCATTCGAAAGGCGCCGTCCCCGCGGCGACCGAACATGCCCTCAAGACGTTTAAAGTCAGTACGCAGATAACGGTCAGGGAACTCGCGGAAAAAATGGAAGTGAAGGTCAACGACGTCATCAAGAAACTCATGTCGATGGGAGTATTCGCCACCATCAATCAAAGGCTGGAGCCGGAGGCGGCCAGCCTCGCGGCGCACGATTTCGGGTTCGAGATCCAAATCGCTCCGATGGAGATGGAAGAGGAGCTGGCGCTCAAGGCCGCGGTGGACAAGCCCGAACAGCTCAAGCCGCGCCCTCCCGTCGTGACGATCATGGGCCACGTCGACCACGGCAAGACGAGCCTCCTGGACGCGATCCGCTCCGCTCGGGTCGCCGAGCGCGAAGCGGGAGGCATTACCCAGCACATCGGGGCCTACCAGGTCCGCATTCCCAAGGGCGAAATCACCTTTTTGGACACCCCGGGCCACGAGGCCTTCACCGCCATGCGGGCGCGCGGCGCCAAAGTCACCGACGTGGTCGTGCTGGTCGTTTCCGCCGCCGACGGGGTGATGCCCCAGACGGTCGAAGCGATCGACCATGCCAAGGCGGCCGGAGTTTCGATCGTCGTGGCGGTCAATAAGATCGACTTGCCGACGGCCCAGCCGCAAAAAATACGCCAGGAGCTGACCGCTCACGGTCTCCAACCCGAGGAGTGGGGCGGCAAGACGATCTTCGTCGACGTCTCCGCCAAGAAGCGCCTCCACCTCGACAAGCTCCTGGAGATGCTCCTGCTTCAGTCCGAGGTGATGGAACTCAAGGCCAACCCGGACCGCCCGGGGATCGGCATCATCCTGGAAGCCCGCCTGGATCCCCGGCGCGGCCCTTTGGCGACCCTCCTGGTCCAAAACGGCACGGTCAAGGTCGGCCAGTCTTTCGTGGCGGGTCTAAGCTACGGCAAGGTGAAGGCGCTCGTCAACGACAAGAGCGAACGCATCCTCTTGGCCGGCCCTTCGACGCCGGTGGAGCTCCTCGGAATTTCCGGGGAACTTCCCCAGGCGGGCGACACGTTCAACATCGTCCAGGGCGAACGCCAGGCGCGCGAGATCGCGGAGAAGCGGCGCCTCATCCATCGCGAGGAGGCTTTCGCGCACAAGAAGCACGTGAGTCTCGTAGGCCTCAAGTCCGAGATTGAAAAGGGCGCCAAGGATCTCAATATCATACTCAAGGCGGATGTCCAGGGTTCCGTCCAGGCGATCCAAGATCTGCTTGGAAAGCTTACCACCCCCGAGATTTCCATCCGCATGCTGCATGCGGGCGTCGGCAACGCGAGCGAGTCGGACGTTCTATTGGCCGGAGCCTCGAACGCGATCATCGTGCTTTTCCATGTGGGCATCGAGCCTCGCGCCCAGGAAGTCGCCGATCGCGCCGGCGTCGAGGTCCGCCGTTACGAGATCATCTATGAGATCCAGGCGGACGTCAAGGCCGCCATGGAAGGGCTTTTGGAGCCGGAGATCGTCGAGATCGTTTCGGGACGGGCCGAGGTCCGGCAGGTGTTTTCGACCCGCGCGGCCAAGGTGGCGGGCTGCTACATCCGGGAGGGAAAAATCGCTCGCGGCGGAACGGTTCGCCTTACGCGCGCGGGCCAGGTCGTGGGGGAAGCCAAAGTGGAAAGCCTCAAGCGCTTCAAGGACGACGTCTCGGAGGTCGAAAAAGGGCTGGAGTGCGGCATCGTCTTGAGCTTCAAGGATTTTCAGGTGGGGGACCTCGTCGAACTGGTCGTAAAAGAAAAGCATACGCGCCGGCTCGAGTCGGCCTCTTAGGGGGCGCGTCACGGGTTGGTCCGTCGGATACATCCTTCGGAGCACTCGCCATGTATCAGAGAAACGACCGCATCTCGGAGCTTTTATTCCAGGAGATTTCCCAGCTCCTGCGCTCGGTCAAGGATCCGGAGCTCTCGGGTTTCTTGACGCTGACCGGGATCGACCTGAGCCCCGACCGTAAAAACGCCAAGATATTCTTTTCGATCCTCGGAAGCGCCCAGGACCGAGAAGGCTCGGCCCGCGCTCTGGAGCGGGCCACTCCCTTCCTGCGCTACCAGCTTCGTTCCCGAATCGCCCTCAAATACATCCCCAAGCTCCAGTTTTTCTACGATCAGACGCCGGAGCGCGCCGACCGCATCGAGCGGCTTCTCAAACATATCGAGACGGAACAGGTCGACCCGAGGCAGGATCGACGGGGACCCTCCTGATGGCCGCCGGAGACGGGGCGAGCGCACGGGGAGTCCACACGACCCTTCATGGAGGGCTGCTCTTGATCGACAAGCCCAAGGGGATCACATCGCATGACGCGGTCCTGGCGATCCGCCGCCTGTTGCCTTCCGGGACGAAGGTCGGGCATTCCGGGACGCTCGATCCCCTGGCGAGCGGCCTGCTGATCCTTTTGGTGGGGCCCGCCACCAAGTCCGCCGCCTACTATCAAAAGCTCCCGAAAGTCTATAGCGGCGCGATCCGGCTCGGAACGGAGACCGAGACGGGAGATCTCGACGGCAAGGTCGTGCGAGAAAGCGCCGTTCCGGAAATCACGGCTTCGGAGCTTCAAAAGAAAATGGAGACGTTCCTGGGCCTCATTGAGATGCAGCCTCCTATTTACTCGGCCGTCAAGTACAAGGGGAAACCCCTCTACACCTACGCTCGCAAGGGGATCGATGTGCCGAGGAAAAGCCGCGCCTGCCGCATCTACGAGTGGGTCCTTCTCGAATCCGCCCTTCCCGAGATCCGATTCCGCCTGCGCTGTTCGCATGGGACCTATGCGCGGGTCCTGGCGGTCGAGCTGGGCCGGACCCTCGGCTGCGCCGCGGTGCTTTCCGATCTGCGCCGTGAGAGGATCGGCGATTTCGATATCTCGGACGCACACCGCTTGGAGACGCTGAAAACCCTTCCGATTTCCGGCCTGATTTCCAGCCTGCGGCCCGCCACGGTATCTTCCGAGCCGATTCGTCTTTGAACTAGATGCAAGACGGCTTCGTCGCGACGCTGGGGACCTTCGACGGGGTGCACCGGGGCCACCGGGGGCTCTTGAATACCCTGCGCCGCGTCTCGCGACGCCGTCGCCTGCGCAGCCTCGCGATCCTATTCTCCGAGCCGCCGCGTTTCTATTTTAATTCGCGCCTGAAGACCCCGCTGATCACCCCCCCGTCGGAGCGCGCCGAACTCCTCAAATCGATGGGAATCGACCGGATCCGCATACTCCGTTTCAACCCTCATTGGGCCCGCATGACGCATACGCGCTTCTTCGGGCATTATTTGATCCGGCGCTGGCGCGTTCGAGGCCTTGTCATCGGCCCGGACTTCGCGTTCGGGCATGGCAGAAAGGGCAATGCCGAATGGCTGGAGGCGGAGTGCCGCCGCCTAGAAATGACGTTTTGCCTGCATTCGTTCACGAAAGCCGGCCGCCGGAAGATTTCATCCTCCAGGATACGCGAACTTCTCATGCAGGGAGACGTATCGGCGGCTCGGCGTCTCCTGGGCCGCCCCTATCGCGTAGAGGGACGGGTAACGCGGGGCCGAGGGCTCGGCCGCAAGCTCGGATTTCCAACCGCCAATCTGCGGGTCCCTGCCGGGAAGCTTTTGCCTCGCGGAGTCTATAAAGTCCGAGTCTACGGATCGGGAGTTGGCGACGCCGCGCGGGCCGGCGCGTGCAATATCGGGACTCGCCCCAGCGTATCGGGAAAGTCCAGGCTGCACGTGGAAGTTCATATCCCCGGGTTCAGCGGAAACCTCTACGGCAAGATGCTACGGTTGGATTTTTTGAAGTTTCTACGTCCGGAGAAGAAATTTAAGTCCCTGGCCGCCTTGAAAGCTCAGATTGGGCTGGATGTCCACAGAGCGGGCCGATAAATCGCCGCGAACACTAAAAACGCGCCAGCGCGCCTCTGTCGATTGCCGCTCCGCTGGCCGGAGCGGCGGAGACGCCGTAATTGGAACTATGGCCGGCCAT
Source organism: Elusimicrobiota bacterium (assembly GCA_016207585.1). Taxonomy (GTDB): domain Bacteria; phylum Elusimicrobiota; class Elusimicrobia; order UBA1565; family JACRDR01; genus JACQPI01. The sequence goes on from JACQPI010000134.1 coordinate 14,699, forward strand.
AGTAGGTATGCGTGGCGCAAGAGCAGGATGCCGCCGGTCTTGTGCCGGCGGAGGATGTCACTATATTTGCAGACATAGTTGCTGTGCCGGGTATGCCCTACAGGACGTACCTAATACCCTACCCTGAAGTCCAACGATTTCCAGCATTTTTTGGCGGGGGTATGTCATAGGGTACGTCCTAGCCCAACTTCCGCAGCGCCCGGTGATTTTCGACGAGTTTCAACCGGGATGTCCGGTCCCTTTCGTCTGAGGAGGGTCCACCGCCGCGCCCAAAACGCGATGTAGTGGCGACCTTGGGCC
>JACQPI010000138.1 GCA_016207585.1 Elusimicrobiota bacterium
CCGTATCATCAATCCCTCAGATAGTGGCAGGTATAGCCCCCCGGGTTTTTTATCAGATACTTCTGATGATGCTCCTCCGCGGGATAAAACTTCGAGGCTTCGACGATCCGGGTCACGATCGGCCGCTTCCACTTGCCGGACTTGTCCACGTCGGCTTTTATGCGCTCGGCGGCCTGCTTTTGAGCCGGCGAATGATAGAAGATCGCCGAGCGGTACTGGGCGCCGACGTCGTTGCCCTGACGGTTCAAGGTCGTCGGATCGTGCATCCGGAAGAATACCCGAAGGATTTCCTCATAGCGGACTCGCTGCGGGTCGAAGGTCAGCCGGATGGATTCGGCATGGCCGGTGTTCCCCTTCCTGACCTGCTCGTAGCCGGGCCGGTCGAGCGCCCCTCCCGTATAACCGACGGAGGTCTCCAGTATCCCGGGGAGCTGGCGCAATATCTCCTCCATCCCCCAGAAGCAGCCGCCCGCGAGGGTGGCGATTTCCGTCTTCTCGGGCTTCTTGAACAACGGAACGAACTCGCCGTAACCCTGGGCCTCCAGCTGACCGGCCGGGATGAAGCGCAGCGCCGCGGAGTTCATGCAGTAGCGCTGCCCCGTGGGCCGCGGCCCGTCCGGAAAGACATGGCCCAGGTGCGAATCGCCGTGCTTGGAGCGGACCTCCACGCGCGTCATGAAGAGACGGCGGTCCTCCCGGGTCACGATGTTGTCGGGAACCAAGGGACTCGAAAAGCTGGGCCAGCCGGTGCCCGAATCGTACTTGTCGGCGGAACTGAACAACGGCTCCCCCGACGCCACGTCGACATAGATGCCCGGCCGGTGGTTCTCCCAGTACTCGTTCTCGAAGGAAGGCTCGGTCCCCTCCTTCTGGGTCACACGGTACTGCAGTTCGCTCAGCCGCTTCCTCAGTTCCGCATCGCTCGGCTTGGAATAGGCCTTCATCGTTTTTCCACCCTCCTTGGCCCGAATGTCGACGCCTCCCGCCGCGACGATCAGAAGCGCCGCTGCAGCCACCCTAAGGCCATTTAATTTTTCCATACCCATGAGTACCGAAAACCGCCCGAGCGTTACAAGCTGAAGCTTCGTTGCAGCCGATTATATTATACTCGCGCTCGCGCCGAGGAATCCTGATTTTTTTGTCCCACAAGCTAGGCCCAACGGCCTAGCGCCGGCGGGGCCATTTTCCGTTGAGCTTCGGCCCGCAGGGCCCATGCAGCCGGGCCCTGGGTCCCATTACAATGATGACATCTTGATGACTTCCGCGCTCCTCATCTGCCTCGCGCTGTGCGCCTCCTGGGCTCGAGGCCAATCGTCCCCTCCACAGGCCCTCCCTCCGCCCGATGCCGATCTGAGCCTGGAAGCCGCGTTTCAGGAGGCGGCCCAAACCGCGGCTCAGGAGAAAAAGCTCCCGTCGGCCGTCCAGGCCACAGCCAAGGCTCCGGCCCACAAGAAATTCCCGAAAGTGGGCAAGGATGACCTCGTGCCCTATGAGATCGCCCTCCCCTGCAAAATCCCCGTCATAGCTCCCCTGGCGCTTCCGGACCCCGAGCACTACCTCAAGACCCAGTCGAACACGTTCCATACCCAAAACGGCACTCTGGTGCGCATCAGCGCGAACAAGGACGATATGGAAAGCGGCGAGAAGAAAGGCGATAAAGAAAACGACAATAAGAAAGGATGGTTCCTGCTTCTCTACATAGAAAGCAAAAATCAGATCGCTTGGGCCAAGGCGGATCCGGACGCCGGCGCTCCCGAACCCTTCCGAATCAACACCGCCGCCTCCAGCGAGATCCTCGTCTTGGACGGCAAGAAGTACTTCTTAAGCGCCGGGATCGGATTCTTCAGCAAGATGGGCATAGTCATCGGCGCCAAGAATCTCTACCGTATCGAATTTACCGTCACGCGCGAGGGCGATCCTGACTTCGAATTCACATCGACCGTAGGGGGACTCGGCATCGACATGCAAAACACCGGCCCCGCCTTTCGGATGTTGGGGAAGACATACCATGCGGTTTATACGCCCGTGGCGCGTTACGATCGGGCGGCCAATCAGTTCGTGACGGTCCCGGACTCCCATAACCTCCTCCTCAACGTCTATAACACCAGGCTCGAACCGGAGTCCACGTGGTATGAAGAGGACGTCGGGGCCCGGATTCAGCTCAAGCGCGTCGAAGCGGTCACGGCGCCGCGCAAGGAGTCCTACTTGAAAAGGGTCGCGGAGCGCTTGGAAGGCGACCGCAAGATTCCCATCCTCTACGGTTTTCACGTCAACGAGAAGCGCGAGCTCGAAATCTGCGACGTCACCTCCCCGGCGAATTCCAATTAGGCGGCGTGTCACCTTCGGATTGTGCTAGAATAGGCGCATCGGAGGTGTCGCCGTGGGCGGTCACTCGCACTGGGCCGGGATCAAGCATAAAAAGGCGCTCGTAGACGCCAAGCGCGGCAAGGTCTGGACGCGGATCGTCCGCGAAATCACGATCGCGGCGCGTCTGGGCGGCGGGAGTCCGGAAGGGAACCCCCGCCTGCGCAAGGCGGTCGACGACGCCAAGGCCGCCAACATGCCGGCCGACAACGTCAAGCGCGCGATCCAGAAGGGCACCGGCGAGATTCCGGGCGTCACCTACGAGGAACTGACCTACGAGGGCTACGGCCCGGCCGGCGTCGCGGTCTATTGCGAGGCCACGACCGACAACCGCAACCGCACGACCAGCGAAATCCGGAAGATCTTCGAGAACCACGGCGGCAAGATGGGCTCCGGCGGCAGCGTCGCCTGGATATTCCAACCCAAGGGCTACCTGAGCGTCAAAAAATCGGCCGCCTCCGAGGACGCCGTAATGACGCTGGCGATCGACAACGGGGCAGAGGACTTCCGCGCCCAAGAGTCGGACGTCTACGAGATCATCACGGCCCCGGCCGATTTCGAGCGCGTCAAGAACGCCCTCTCCTCCCGGTCGATCGCCGTCGAGTCGGGCGAACTGACGATGCTCCCGTCCAGCGAAGTGCGCGTCGAAGGTTCGGATGCTCAAAAGCTTCTCAATCTCGTGGAAGCGCTGGAAGGGCATGACGACATCAAGAACGTCTACGCCAATTTCGACATACCGGATCAGGTTCTTTCCCAGCTGGACAAATAACCGCATGATCACCCTCGGAATCGACCCCGGGCTGGCCGACACGGGGTGGGCCGTCGTCGACTCCTCGCCCGGCGAAACTCCGCGCCTCGTTTCGAGCGGCGTGGTGCAGACTCCGGCCGCCGCCGGCCTGCCGGATCGCCTGGGATTCATTTATCGCCGCATCTCGGAAATACTCTCCTCCCATCGCGCCGACTCCGTGGCGGTGGAGGAGATGTTCTTTTTGAAGGCGGCTCACAGCGTCCGCGCCTCCCTACAGGCGCGCGGAGTCATCTTGCTCGCGGCCGCGCAGTCCGGGATGCCGGTCGCCGAATACAACCCCCGGCAGGTCAAATCAACCCTCACCGGCTCCGGCGCGGCATCCAAGGGGCAGATGCAAAAAATGATCCAGCGCTTGCTCGCGCTGCGAGAGCCCCTGCGGCCCGACGACGTCGCGGACGCGGCGGCGATCGCCCTCTGCCACCTGCGCGCCGGCCGCATGAAGGGGTTGCGCGTCCTCGACCGCATTGGAAGCCGCTCTCCTGCTCCTGCGGCGCCCCTCCGGGAGACCACGAGGCCGTGATCGCCTACCTCAAGGGGATCCTGCTCGATAAGGGGGCCGACCGCGTGACGTTGGAGACTGGCGGAGTCGGCTACGAGGTGTTCATCCCCTCGACGACGTTGCGCCGCCTGGGAGAGCCCGGGGAGAGCGCGGAACTTTTCATTTCCGAGTCGATCGGCATGTACGGAGGCGGCACGACCCTCTACGGCTTCGGCTCCGTCCAGGAGAAGGAAATCTTCATCTGCCTTCGCGAGAATGTCCCATCGACCGGCGCCAAGAAAGCCTTGGAGCATCTCGACAAGGCCTCGAGGTCCCTGCCCGATTTCAAGCGGGCGATCCTGGAGGGAGACGCCCGCATCCTGACGGAACTCCTGGGGTTCACTCATAAGACCGCGCAACGGCTCATCGCCTCCCTCAAGGACAAGCTCGTCTTGGAACCGGGGGAGGGGTTCTCCGTTTCCTCGCGCTCCGGCCCCGTCGCGGTTCAAGGCGCGGCGACGCAAACCGTCCAGAAGGCGCTCGATCTCCTGACCACCCTCGGCTACAAGCCGGCCGAATCGCGCCTCATGCTGCAGGCCGTCTCGACCGAACTGCGGGGGCGAACCGCCGATATCGAGGAACTCATCCGCCTGGCCCTCAGACATAGGAGAACCCATGGATGAACCGCAGCTGTTGAACCGGAAGGCCCCCCCCGAGGAAGAAAGTTTAGACCGCAGCCTCCGGCCGCAATCCCTCGACGAATTCATCGGGCAGCAAAAACTCAAGGACAACCTGCGCGTCTTCATCGAGGCGGCGCGCCGCCGGGAGGAGCCTCTCGACCATTGCCTCTTCTACTCCCCGCCGGGCCTGGGCAAGACGACGTTGGCCACCATCCTCGCCCGGGAGATGGGGGTCAATCTGCGCGCCACCGCCGGCCCCATCCTGGAGAGGGCCGGGGACCTGGCTGCCATCCTGACCGACCTGAACCCCGGAGACGTCTTTTTTATCGATGAGATACACCGGCTCAACCACGTCGTGGAGGAATCCCTCTACCCCGTCATGGAAGATTTCACTTTTTACATATCGACCGGCAAAGGGCCCGGCGCCTCGGCGGTCAAGCTCGCGATCCCGCGCTTCACCTTGGTCGGCGCCACGACCCGCGCGGGCCTCCTGACCAGCCCCCTGCGGGACCGGTTCGGGATCGTAGGAAATATCGGATTTTATGAGATCCCCGAGCTCGATCGGATCGTCCGCCGCTCGGCCGGCATTCTCGACATCGAGATTTTGCCGGAAGGCTCCCTCGAGATCGCGCGCCGCTCGCGCGGCACCCCGCGCATCGCCAATCGCCTCCTGCGCCGCGTGCGCGACTTCGCCCAGGTCCGCGCGGACGGAATCATCACCGAGGACGTGGCGCGGGATTCTCTCGAAGCCCTGGAGGTCGACGCGGAGGGGCTCGACGCGATGGATCGGCGCCTGCTGTCGACCTTGATCGATAAATTCGCCGGCGGCCCCGTCGGCATCGATTCGCTGGCCGTCGCGGTCTCGGAGGAGATCGACACGCTCGTCGACGTTTATGAGCCGTTCTTGATCCAGGCGGGTTTCTTGACGCGCACCTCGCGGGGTCGCGTCGCTTCTCCCAAGGCCTTCAAGCACCTGGGTCTAAAGCACCCGGTTCGGCGTGACGAGCTATTTACCTAGGCTCCTCGCCTTAGCGCTCGCGGCCGCGCTGGTTCCGGCCCGGCCGGCGCACGCCGACCGCGCCCCGGGCCGCTCTCCCACAACCTCGGGAAGCGGCACTTCCTCGCGAATACGCTCGGTCGGTCGCATCTCGGACTCCATACTCCAAATAGGCCTAGTCCCCAGGACGAGCCGCATCACCCTGCGTCCGGAAGGGCGTTTTTCCATCGTGGACCAACACACCGGCGAGTCTCGTTCGCTCGATACCCGGGATTACACGCTAAAGACGGCCGCCGACGGCAAGGCGCTCCTCTTCGGGCCCTTCGAATTCCAGGGGCAGATCAGGCTGCTTCCCAAAACCCCCGGAGAGGTGATGCGTGTCGGCTCCCAAAAATACCGCGGCAACCTGCTCGTCAAGCCCAACGGGGACGAGACCTTCGCCGTCGTCTCGGAGATGGGCCTGGAGGAGTATCTCTACGGGGTTCTGGCGGCCGAGATGAGCCCCCAATGGCCCATGGAAGCCCTCAAGGCCCAAGCGGTCGTGGCCCGGACCTTCGCGCTCACCAACCTGGGGAAGTTCGAAGATTCCGGCTTCGATCTCTCCAACGACTCGCGCAGCCAGGTCTACGCCGATATCGACATGCAGTCCCCCCGCGTCATCAAGGCGGTGCGCAGGACCCGGGGCGAGATCCTCGCCTGGCGCGGACAGACGATCGAGACATTCTTCCATTCCTGTTGCGGCGGCCACACGGCGGACCCCAAGGCGGCATGGGGCGGATCGGGAAAATCCGCGCCCCCCCTGCGCGGGGTCTCGGACCGCGCCTGCCGCCCTTCGCCCCAATACCGATGGACCGCCTATCTTTCCGATGACGACATCAAAGGCGCCCTTCAAAAACGCGGCTATCTTTTCACCCGGCTGCGGAGCCTGCGGCCAGGCCGGCGCGACCGATCGGGGTTTCTGCGAACCGTGCGCGTCACCCTGGACCGCGAGAACGTCGCCATCCAGGCGAGCGACTTCCGTCGATGGCTTGGAAACATGGACATCAAAAGCACGAAGATCGACAGGATCGCGCGCAAGAGAAAGGGGTACGTTTTCGCGGGGCGGGGCTTCGGGCACGGCGCAGGCCTGTGCCAATGGGGCGCGTATTTCATGGCTCTAGACGGCAAGAATTACCGAAAAATCCTGAGCCACTACTTTCCAGGAGCGAAAATTCTCCAACGTGACGATTAGCCCCTCCTCCGACATGCTCGGCGCCTACGATTACGAGTTCCCGCAGCGCCTCATCGCGGATCGGCCCGCCGAACCGCGGGACTCCTCCCGCCTTTTGATCTTGGACCGGCGCGCGAACCGGCGCTTTCACGCGCGCTTCGCCGACCTTCCCGCCTATCTCCGGCCCGGAGACCGCTTGATCCTCAACCGCACCAAGGTCTGGCCGGCCAGCCTCCTCGGTCGCAAGCCGACGGGAGGCAAGGCGGAGCTTCTCTTGCTCCGGGAACTGGGGCCCCGACGCTGGACCGCGCTCTCCTCGGATCTCAAGCCGGGGCTGCGCGTGGAGCTGGCCGACGGCGCTTTCGCCGACGTCCAGGGGCGCAACGACGCCGGAGAGTGGGAGTGCCTCTTCTCGCCCCCCGACGTCCGCGCGTGGATGAGGCGGCATGGACGCCCCCCCTTGCCCCCTTACATTCTAAAAAGAAGACGGCAATCCCCCGATTCGCCCGATCCCGATTGGGACAGCGAACGCTACCAGACGGTCTTTGCCCGAGAGGACGGCTCCATCGCGGCGCCGACCGCCGGCCTCCATTTCACCTTGGGGCTGCTTGAAAGGCTGCGCGGCGCGGGCGTGCGCCTGCTCGAAATCACGCTCCACGTGGGCCACGGAACCTTCCAGCCGATCACGGCAACCGACATCCATTCCCATCGAATGAAATCCGAGTGGTATCGAATCGAGGCTTCCGTCATCGATGAGATCGAGACCTGCCGCGCGCAGGGCGCTCGCGTGGTGGCGGTCGGAACGACCGCGACACGCGCCCTGGAGACGGCCGCCCAGACGGGGGCCCGGGAAGGTTGGAGCGATCTTTACATATGTCCAGGCCACCGCTTTCGGCATATCGACGCGCTGATCACGAACTTTCACCTTCCCCGTTCGACTCCTCTCGTGCTCGCCAGCGCCTTCGCGGGACGGGAAGCCGTGCTGGACGCCTATCGCGAGGCGATCTCGAAGGAATACCGCCTCTACTCCTATGGCGACGCGATGCTGCTCCTATGACGTTCCCGGCTCGCCCGTCGCCTTTCCCGTCGCCCGCCGCCCCGACCGAGAATATCGGGACCGCATTTCAAATCGAAGCCCGGGACGCAGCCACCCGCGCCCGCGCGGGAATACTGAGAACCGCCCATGGCGCCGTGGCCACCCCGGTTTTCATGCCGGTCGCCACGCAGGGAACCGTCAAGGCGCTCACCCAGGCGGATCTCGAATCCTTGGGGGTCCGCGCCATCCTGGCCAACGCCTACCATCTCTATCTGCGCCCTGGGACCTCCATCGTCGAAAAGGCGGGCGGCCTGCATCGTTTCATCAACTACCCCGGCTGCATTCTGACCGATTCCGGAGGGTTCCAGGGAATGAGCCTCGCGGATCTCCGGAAGTTCGATGAAAACGGCATCCAGTTCAAGTCGCACCTGGACGGGAGCCTTCATGAGCTCACGCCCGAAAAGGTCATGGACATCCAGCGCTCTCTGGGCGCCGACATCCATACGACGCTCGACGTGTGCGTACGTTGGCCCGTGGAACTCGGCGAGGCCCGGGACGCGCTCGAGCGGACGATGCGCTGGACCGAACGATGCCGCAAGGCCTTCGACGAGGCGAATGCCGACGCGGACCCCGCCCCCCTGTTCTTCCCGATCGTACAGGGGGCCCTTTTTCCCGACCTGCGGCGACGAGCCTGCGGCCACCTTCTCTCCGTCTTGCACGACGGCGTCTCGTTGGGAGGCTTCTCGGTCGGCGAGCCCAAGCCCGAGACGTGGGAGGTCCTGTCGCGGATGGCGGAATATTTGCCCGATGAAAAGCCCCGATATTTGATGGGAGTCGGGACTCCCGAGGACCTATGGGAAGCCGTCTCGCACGGCGTCGACATGATGGACTGCGTGTGGCCGACCCGCGTCGCCCGCCACGGCTGCGCGATGACCCATGCGGGAAGACTCAACCTCATGAACTCGGGTTGCCGGGAGGATCTCGGGCCTCTCGACCCCGACTGCGCCTGCCGCGTCTGCCGAAGCTGCTCGCGCGCCTACGTATCGCATCTGTTCCGAGCGCAAGAGTACACGGCGGGCCAGCTCCTCTCTTACCACAACGTATTCTTCTTGATGGAAATCATGGGAACGATCCGCCGCGCGATCGCGGCAGGGCGATTCAGCGAGGCGCGAGCCGAATTCTTCAGGAAATACTCGCCCGATCCGGCCGCATGATCAGGATATCCCTTATCCTCTTATCAACGGTCCTGGCGAAACAGGAGTTCGTCGGCCCCGACTTCGCGTTCGCCTCCCCCCGCAAGGAGTCGGTCCCGACGCCCGTCTCCGAAGCGGAGGTCCGCCACGCGACGGCCACTCCAAAAATCATTCTGTCCGAAGGCGCCCTACGCCACATCCGGCGCCGGCATTTTCCGAAGGGCCCCGAGTCGGCTGGGAAAAGCGCGTTTTTCTCGGAAGTCGACATTCTCGCCCTCATCCGCGACGCCGAGAATGTTGCGCCCGAGCGCGAACCCTTCGGGAGGCGACTCAAGCGCACCGTAGAGGCCTCCCGCCCGATCGGCATCGACCGGGCGACCGGCCGCCCGACGCGCCTCTACACCGTCATCACGAGCGCCGGGGGCAATCTTATAACGGCGTTCCCGGGAACCTCGGGCCGCCCGACGAGCTGGCGATATTCGTACCCACGCCGGAAGAAATCCAGCCCCGTCTCCCCGCCGATTCAACCGTAGTGGAAAAATTGAACCCATTTTTCGCGATTTTGCTACAGAACGTCGTTTTTTGCTAAAATTTTAGGATAGTTCCGATTCTTACAGGAGACTTCATGCAACCAGCCCCGAATCCGTTGTTGAGCTTCCTGCCTATTGCGGCAATCTTCCTTATTTTCTACCTTCTCGTCATCCGCCCCCAGCAGCGCCAAACCAAAGAGCACCAGAAAATGCTGGAGGCGCTCAAGAAGGGAGACCGCGTCCTCACGAGCGGAGGGCTCTACGGAACGGTGGCCGGCTTTCGAGGCACCGACGTGGAGCTCAAAATATCGGAGAACACGAAGGTCCTGGTCGCGCGCTCGGCTATAAGCAGGGTGCTCGCGCCGGCCTCCGCACAGACGCCGGAATTAAGTTTAACCGCTTCCAAGTGATATTTTAGGGCCAGCGCCCCAAGCGCATCCATGAGCAAGCTTCAAGTCAAGTGGGCCTTCATCCTGAGTCTCCTGGCGGTCAGCGTATTCCTCATTTACCCCACCATCAACTGGTACCAACTCGACGCCCAGGAGCGCGCCCAGTTGGAGGCGAGCCGCCTGCGCCCGGGGCACCTCCTCAACCTGGGCCTCGACCTCAAGGGCGGCACGCACATGGTGATGGAGCTCGACGTCGCCCGGCTTCCGGCGGACGCCGACATCCCCGATGCCCTGAGTCGCGCGATTGAGACGATCCGCAACCGCGTCGACCAGTTCGGCGTCTCGGAACCCCTCATTGCCCGCCAGGGGCAACGGTGGATCGTCGTTCAGCTGCCGGGCATCACCAACACGGAACAGGCGAAGGAGCTCGTCGGCAAGACGGCCCTCCTGGAATTTCGCATGATCGACGAGTCGGAGGCGGCCCAGAAGGCGATGCAGAAGATCGCCGAGCTCGGCAACCTCTTCGAGGCAGGCAAGATTTCCACCGCCGCGGCCGGCCTGGCGCCGGCGGGGACCCTGATTCTCTCCGGAAAGGAAGACACCTTTTACATCGTCAGCGGTTCCGCAGCCCTGACCGGGGCGTCCTTGCAAACCGCGCGCGTCGAGACGGGAGGCGACTACGGGCTGCCGGTCGTCGCCTTCAAGTTCAACCCGGACGGAGGCCGCGTTTTCTCGGCTCTCACGGCCGCCAACGTGAACAAACGGCTGGCGATCGTGCTCGACGGCATCGTCTATTCGGCTCCCGTCATCAAGGGGCGCATCCCGGGGGGATCGGGCATCATCGAGGGAAATTTCACGATCGAAGACGCCCGCAAACTCGCGATCGTCCTTCGCTCGGGCGCCCTGCCAGCCCCGGTGCGCATCATCGAGGAACGCACCGTCGGGCCGACGCTGGGCGAAGATTCCATCCGGGCGGGGTTCATCGCCAGCGTGATCGGCATGGCCCTGGTCGTCCTCTTCATGGTGGTTTACTACAAGGCATCGGGGTTCATAGCGGTGATGGCCCTATTCTTGAATCTCCTCTTCCTTCTGGCGGGATTGTGCTATTTACGCTCCACGCTGACCTTGCCCGGCATCGCGGGCGTGATCCTCGCCCTGGCCATGGGCATCGACTCCAACGTCCTCATTTTCGAGCGCATCCGGGAAGAGCTCCGCAACGGAAAGCCGATTCGCATCGCCGTCGAAACCGGCTTCGACAAGGCCTTCAGCGCGATCTGGGATTCGCATCTGGCGACGGTGATCTCGGCCCTGTTTTTATTTCAATTCGGAACGGGCACCATCAAGGGATTCGGCGTGACGTTGACTTTGGGTATCGCCATCAGCATGTTCACGGCCATCTTCGTGACGCGCACGATCTTCCAGTCCTACCTCTCCAGCGGGAACGTAGAGGAGCTGTCCATCTAGTAAGAACATGGAGCTATTTCGAAAGACCCATATCGACTTCATCGAACGGCGGCGAACGTCCTTCGCCGTCTCGGCCGCCATCATCACCGGAGGCCTGGCGGCTATTTTCCTGAAGGGGTTCAACTACTCCATCGAGTTCACCGGCGGAGCCCTCCTCCAGGTCACATTCGAAAAGCCGGTGGCCCTCGGGGATGTGCGCTCCGCTTTGGACAAGCAGGGGCTTCGGGCCGAGATCCAGAGCGTGGCCGGGCGGCCTACCTTCATCCTGCGGCAGAAGGGATCCGAGGAGGCCATCCAAACGTACGCGGACGAAATGATCCGCGCCCTCCGGACCTCCCTTCCGGACAACCCCGTGACGATGGATCGGCGGGAATATATCGGCCCCGTCATCGGCCGCCATCTCAAGCGCCAAACCCTCTGGGCGATCGGCTTAAGCCTACTATGCATAACCATCTACATCGCCCTGCGCTTTCCCAATCCCCTCTGGGCGATCGCGGGCCTCATCGCGATGTTCCACGACGTCGTCGGGGCGGCCGGCATGATCGCCCTGACCGGCAAGGAGATGGACCTTCTGATCGTCTCGGCCCTGCTGACCGTCGCGGGCTATTCCATCGAAGACACCATCGTCATCTACGACCGCATGCGGGAGATGCTGCGCATCATGCGGCGCGAATCCCCCGAAAAGGTCATCAACGCGGCGATCAACGACACGCTCTCCCGAACGATCATCACCGTCTTGCTCGTGCAGCTTATCTGCATCGTCTTATGGCTCTTCGGCGGCGAGGTCTTGCGCAATTTCGGCCTGACGCTCGTCATCGGCAATATCCTGGGGAGCTATTCGACGATCGCGGTCGCCGCGCCGCTCATCTACGAATGGGAGATCCGCCGCAACCCGAGCTACCGCCTCGCGGCGGCCGAGAAGACCGGCAACCCCGGCAGGAAAGGCGGTCCGGAGCGGACATGAGGAAAATCCGGGGCTTCAAGCTCAACCTGCGGCTCAAGGAAGCGCAGCGCCGCGCCAAAAAGGCGAAACTGGACCTGGCGGCGCAGAACCTTGGGACGGACGCCGAATTGACCGCTCTTTTATCCGAGTTCTCCAAAAGTGCGCAAGCCTCCGTTCTCTTCGATTCTCTCCCCGCCGAAGACTCGGCGTTGTCGCCCCTGCCGGGCTCGGCCTTCAGCGTCGGCCTGGCGAGCCTAGGCCCGGACACCGGCCTGTTTTCGGAACGGAATATCCTGGCTTCCTCAGCGCCGACCGAGCGCCGGGAGTTCTGGGACATCGTCTCCCGCTGCGCCCTGGAGGACGCCACCCAGTTCGCACTCGCCCTTATCGAGGAAGAGGCGAAAGAGGAACAGTGCGAGTTAAGCCCCCTTCAATATTTGACCGATCCCTCCATCCTCCAAGCGGCGCTCTCCCGCCTCGAGGGACACAAGATCGGGGTAACGCTCTCCCCCAAGGGGTTGCGGCCTATCCACTCCCTGGCGTTCAGCCTCAGTTGGCTGGCCCGCTCCAAGAGCCGCGCCACTCCCCCGCGATAGGCCGGGGGCGCGATAGGCCCGGACGACTTTCTCGTCGCACTACGAAGTGGACTGCATGATCGATTCCCTCCTTCGCTCCATCGCCCCGTACTTGGCCTACGTCTACATGACGCTCGTGGGCCGGACCTGCCGCTTCCGCTGGGAGGGCATGGAGCATCCGGAAGCTTTAAGAAAGCGCGGCGTCAATTTCATCTATGCCTTCTGGCACAACCGGCAGCTTCTGTTCTCCTACACGCACCGGGACGCGGGAGTCTCCATCCTGGTCAGCCGCAGCCGCGACGGCGAGCTCATCGCCAAGGCGATGGAGCTCTCGCGCATCGACGCGGTAAGGGGTTCCTCGAGCCGCGGGGCAACGGCCGCCGCGCGGGAGCTCTTGGATCTCGCCACCTCCGGCAAACCGGTCGGCATCACTCCGGACGGCCCGAAAGGACCGGCCGGCGTCGTCAAGCCGGGCGTCCTGTACCTCGCGCTTAAGACGGGACTGCCGATTCTCCCCATCTCCAACGCGACCAGCCGCAAGGTCGTCTTCCAAAAATCCTGGGACCGCTTCCAGATGCCCCTGCCATTCGCACGCTGCTGCATCGTCCATGGCGCGCCCATCCATGTCTCCCGCGAGGACGACCTGGGAAAGAAAGGCGCCCAATTGAGCGCCGCGCTCGACACAATCACCGCGGAAGCGGAGCGGCGGGTCGGGAATTCGGCTCAGCCGCGGGAAGCCGCGCGATGACCCCCACATCTCGGATAAGCCCTCGATGAGCTATCCGCTCTGGCTCGTCACATTTCTGCTCTACCAGCTCGCGTTTCCGCTGGCGGCGATTTTCGTGTTCGTGAAATTCATCCTAGAAGATCGAGCGTCTAAGCTTTGGGAGAAACCCTCCCAAATCCGACAAAGGCTGGGCCTCGTCGACTATTTCCGCGCGAACAATTCGCGAATTCTATGGGTCCACGCGGCTTCGGTCGGCGAGGTGAACGCCGCGGCTCCCCTATTGAAGGCCCTGAAATTCAAGGATCCGTCCCTACGCATCGTCCTAACCGCCTCGACCGCCGCCGGCCGCGAGCGCGCCGAGACCTCAGGAGCCGTCGATCGCGCGCTCCTGGCGCCGATCGATTTCTATCCGTCGGTCCGCGCGTTCATCCGACGCATGCGACCCTCCGACTTTCTCATCGTCGAGACGGAGCTTTGGCCCGCCGCGCTCTTCGCGGCGCGCCTCCACGGAATCGGGATATCAATCGCCAACGGCCGGATGACGGAACGCTCCTTCCGGCGCTACCGGCTCGCGCGGTTTTTCTTCCGGCCTCTTCTAGAAACCATCCAGCGCGCCGCGGTTCAAACGCAAGCCGACGCCCAACGACTCATAACGCTTGGCGCGAGGCCGTCGGCGGTCCAGGTCACCGGGAATCTCAAATACGACGTCCCGCTTCCCGAGGAGACCGCAGTCTCCTGGGCCCGCCGGCAAATGCGGCAGCTTGGCTGGGAAGGAACTCTTCTCTGGACAGCCGGGAGCACCCGGCCCGGAGAAGAAATGGTCATCGCCGAGGCCTTCCTGAAACTCCGGGCCGCTTATCCCGGCCTGCGTCTTATCTTGGCTCCCCGGCACACGGAGCGTTCCCGAGCGGCGGCAGCGGTATTGGCGCAACATGGGATTTCTTTCGCGAGGCTTTCCGCCAATCCGCCGCCGAGCCCGAATCCAGACTGCCTTCTGGTGGATGAGACGGGACGTTTGGCCGCGCTTTACGGCGTCTCGGACGTCGCCTTCGTGGGAGGCACCCTCGTCCCGGTGGGCGGGCACAACCTGCTCGAACCGGCGGCCGCCTCCAAACCCGTCCTCTTCGGGCCTTTTACGGCCTCGGTCGACCTTGAAGCCCAAACGCTCCTCTCATCGGGCGGCGGCTTCCGCGTGCGGACCGCCTTCGATCTGAGCCAGACGCTAGAGCGACTTTTCGCCGACCCCCATTTCCGCAAGGACGCCGGCCGGAAAGCCAGGCAGGCCGCCGTCGGCCTCGGCGGCGCCGTGGGGCGGACGCTTGAATGTTTGAAACTAGTCTGTTAAACTAGTCTATATGCTTCAACCCGAAGATGTCAGCGCCTTCCATGCCAAGACCCATCTTTCCGAGCTCCTGCGCGAAACCGAGCATGGACGGTCGTTCACAATTCGCCGCCGGGGCAAGCCCGTCGCGCGCCTGGTGCCGGCCAAGGAGAAAAACAACCTATCGGAAATCCGCGAGCTATTTACTGCTTTTCGCGAGATACGGGATCGCGTGCGCGGACACGTTTCGATACGCCGATTGATTGATGAGGGACGACGCGCCTGATGGAATGGGTTTTGGACAGTTCACTTGCATTGGCCTGGGCCCTGCCGGACGAAAATCAGGGAAGAGCGGATCGTTTTCTTGCTAAATTTACTCCACAGGACGCCCTCTGGGTTCCCGGACTTTGGTGGCATGAAATAGCGAACGCCCTCACCATGGCCGAGCGGCGAAACAGGATCGCGGAAGCGGATATCTTCAGGCTTTTAGAACTCTACAATCATCTTCCCATTCAAACGGACACTTCCTACAGTTCCGCTCTGTCGTGGAGATATTTTATTCTAGCCAGGGAATACGGACTCACGGCTTACGATGGAAGTTACTTAGAACTGGCGGAACGCAAAGGTTTGCCCCTAGCGAGCTTTGACGAACGCCTAATCAAGGCGGCGCGAAAAGCCGGGCTCCGAACCATTCACAACTAGTGCTCAGCTTGCACGAAGGGATATGGCCGGTCGATATCCTTCTAACACTTTTTGTTGACTCGAAACAATACCCCCATCAAACGACCTTCCTCGTCGGGAAATGCTATAATTTAACATCCGTTCCATCGGACTGTTCTATCTCGCATCTGCGCCCAATTAACGGACGCTCCGATTGTCGTCAATCGTTCTATGCACCCAAACATCCTGGTCGTCCGTCTTTCCTCGCTAGGAGACGTCGTCCTCACGACGCCCGTTTACCGCAATCTTAAATCGCATTGGCCCCAATGCCGCATCTCGGTCCTCGTCAAACCCCAGTATGTCTCTCTCCTACAAGGACACCCCTGCATCGATGAGGTCCTCCCATTCCGAAACCTCTGGGGTGCCGCTCGTGCGATCAAGGATAGACGATTCACGCATCTCTTGGATTTGCACGCCAACCTCAGATCCCTGCTGCTAGGCTGGATATCCAATATCCCTAACATTTCGAGATACCGCAAGGACGCGCTGGCCCGAAGACTGTTCGTGACATGGAGGCGCCCCAACCCGGCGCTTGCCAAGCACACGCTGGAGCGGTACCTGGAAAGCCTGCACGCCTGGGGCGTTCCCGCCGCGATCCGGGACCTGGATTTGAACGACTACCGGGCGCGACCGCTCGCCGGTTCCGCGCCTCGCCGCATCCTAATCATCCAGACGGCGTTTCTCGGGGACGCCACGCTGACGGTGCCGCTCGCGCGCGAGGTCAAAAAGCTCCTCCCAACGGCGCGGCTGAGCGTTCTCTGCCGACCCGATACGGCCGATGTCTTTCGGTCCTGCGGCTGGGCGGATGAAGTCCTCCTCGATGACAAGCGGGGCAAGGACGGCGGGCCCATCGGCGTTTTCCGGCTGGCCCGCGAGTTGAGGGATTCGGATTTCGACCTGGCCCTCATCCCCCATCGCTCCCTGCGCTCCGCGGTCCTGGCCTGGTGGGCGGACATCCCGCGACGCGTCGGCTTCTCATCGAGCGCCGGGCGGTTTCTCATGTCGCAGACGGTCCCCTTTACCTGGACGATGCACGACCTCGATCGCAATCTCGCCCTCCTGCTGCCGTTACGAACCGACGGACCGCTCACCGACGACCCGTCCATCTATCTGCGCGCGGCGAACGAAGGTCGTCGCGCGTCCGTTGCAGCGCGTCCGAAGGACGCGCTGCGCAAAGATTCTTCCCGGCTCGTCGGCGTCCACCCGGGCTCCATCTGGCCGACCAAGCGCTGGCCCGCGCAGCGCTTCGCCGCGCTCATTCGCCGGCTTTCTCAAGACGCGGGCGCCCGGATACTTCTCGTGGGCGGCGGGGCGGACCGTTCTCTCGCCTCCGAGATCATCCGAAAATCCGGCGTCGAGGTCCTGGATTGGACCGGGACCACGACTCTGACGGACCTCATCGCGCTGATGCGCGACCTCGACCTCTTCATCACCAACGATTCCGGCCCGATGCACATCGCGGCCGCCTCCGGCGTCCCGACGCTGGCGCTCTTCGGGCCTACGACCCGGGAACTGGGTTTTTTTCCGTACGGCCGCGGCCATAGAGTCTTGGAAGCAAATTTGTCCTGCCGCCCTTGCAGCCTTCACGGCGGCAAGACCTGCCCCGAAGGGCATTTCCTTTGCATGCGCCTCATCACGGTGGACCAAGCCTATCGCGCCGCGGTGGAAATGCTGGAAAGAAGTTCCAAACGGCCCAGGGACGTCGCGGCCTCTTCCGCATGAACATCCTCCATCTGGTTGACGAGCCTTACGACAGCGGCATTGTCCACTATGCCCTGACGCTGGCCTCGGCCCAACAGGCCGCCGGGCATCGGATCCATGTCGGCGGGCGCAAGGGTTTTTATCCCCTGGAGGGGGCGGCTCGACGCGGCTTGGACACGCTCGCGCTCTCCCGCCTCCCGGGCTGCCTCCCCTGCCTGCGCAGTTACGTCGCGAAACGGGCCATAACGCTGATCCATGCCCACTCGGGCTCCGCTCACACCCTGGCCGTGGTCGCCGCGCGGATGCTAAGGAACGCCCCCCCCGTGGTGCGCTCCCACGCCGGCAGCCCTCCGATCCGCAAAAATCCAGGCGCCGGCTGGCTATGGCGGCGGACGGCGGGGTTCATCGGAGCCTCGCGGAAAATATTGGACCAATTCCAGGCGTCCTTCCCGAAACTGGCAATCGCGACTCGGATGGTTCCCCTTGGAATTCCCGATCCCTATGCGAAACGCGACCCCGCCCCGGAACCTCCCTTGCAGGAGCCGCTGCGCGTGGGCATCGTGGCTCGGCTCGATCCCGTCAAGGGACACCTTTTTTTCCTGCGGGCGGCCGCCCGGGTCGCTTGGGAAGCGCCGGACACGGTTTTCACGGTCGCCGGGCGCGAGGAAAACGTCAAGCTCCCGGACCTCAGGTCGGCCGTCGCCGGCCTGGGACTCTCCAAGTCGGTTGAATTCCTGGGACACGTGCCGGACGCCCTCGAGATCATGCAGCTGTGCCATATCGGCGTCGTAGCATCCACCGATTCGGAGGCGCTCAGCCGAGTCGCGCTGGAATGGATGGCCTCGGCGAGGCCGTTGGTCGCGACCGCGGTCGGGAACCTGCCGGAAGTCGTTATCGAGGGCCGGACCGGGCTTTTGGCCCCCCCCAAGGACGAAAGGGCCTTGGCTAAAAGGCTCCTCGAGCTTTCCAAGAGCCGCGACCGCCGCAGGGAGATGGGCCGCGACGCGCGCCGAGTGTTTTTATCACGGTTCACGCCCGAACGCATGTTTCTGGAGACGGAGAAATTCTACGAAGAAGCCATACACCCTGTACCATCTCGATAGCGAGCGCGGATTGCGCGGCGGGGAGAGGCAGCTTCTCTATCTGGCCGGCTACCTGCGGGGACAAGGCCATCGCAATGTCATCGTGTGCCGCGCCGCAAGCCCGTTGGCGCGCGAGGCGCAACGCCTCGGCTTCATCACCCTGTTCCTGCCGTTTGCGGGGGAATGGGACCCCCTCTCCGCCTTTCTGCTCCGCCGGCACGCCTGCAGAGCCGAGGGTTCCGTCCTCCTCCATGCCCATACCGCGCATACCGCCTCCCTCGCCTTTCTCGCGTCCCGTTTTTCCGGGCCGGCCTGGGTTTGCCACCGCCGGGTCGATTTCAGCTTATCGAACCCCCTGACCGCAAAAATAAAATACGCCAAGGCCGGGCGGATCATCGCGGTCTCGGAGGCGATCCGCGCCCTCCTCATCAACGAGGGCATCGCGGAGGATCGCGTCGAGGTGGTGCACGACTGCCTGCCCCTCAACGAGGAGGAGGCCCGCGCCGCGGGCGTCGCCGCGCCTATGCGGCCCGTGACGCCGGCCGAACGATTGCGCCTCAGGCGGCGGTTCGCGGACGAGTGGAGCGTATCGCCCGATGATCTTTGGATCGGCAATGTCGCGGCGCTCGTCGCGCATAAGAACCAAGCGGACCTTCTGCGCGCCTTCGCGCTGCTGATCAAAGAGGAACCCCGCGCGCTGCTTTTCCTTCTCGGGGAGGGGCCGCTGCGCGGCGGGCTCACGGCGCTGGCCCAGAAATTGGGGGTCCAGGACCGCGTCAGGCTTACAGGCCACCGCAAGGACGCCGTCGAGTGGCTCCAGTGCCTCGATGTGTTCGCGCTGTCCTCCTGGGGAGAAGGCATGGGCAGCGTGCTGCTCGAGGCGATGGCCTGCGCCCTGCCCATCGTGGCGACGACGGCGGGGGGCATCTCCGAGGTGCTCGGCGCCGACCGAACAGGCCTCCTGTGCCCGCCTCGCGATCCGCGGCGCCTATCGGAGGCGATCCTTTGGATGCTGCGCCATCGGGAAACGGCCCGAGAATACGCCCGCAACGCGGCCCTGGTTTTGGAGAACTTCAGCTTGACCCGCTGCGGACGCGAGGTCGAAAAAATATACGATGGAGCCCTATCGAGCGCATGGCGACGAAACTGAGCGCGGTCATCATCACCCGCAACGAGGAGCGCGATTTGCCAGATTGCCTCGAAAGCCTCCGGGGCTTGGCGGACGAGATCATCGTGGTCGAC
>JACQPI010000136.1 GCA_016207585.1 Elusimicrobiota bacterium
ACCATGACCGAACGTCTCGCGCAGGAAAAAGAAGCGACCGAACGGGCCCACCTCAGGGCGCTCTACGATATCCTCAATCTCCTGTCGGACCTGCGAGAGACCGACGAGCAGAAAGTCTGGACGCGGATTTTAGAGAAGCTCTCCGTGGCGCTCGACACCGAGGCGGCCACCTATTTCATCGTCGGTCCGAAAGGACGCCAGCTCGTGGCGCATTACTCGGTCGGCGTCGCGCCCGAGAAGCTGGCGAAGGTTCCCATCGAGATCGGCCAAGGCATCTGCGGCTGGGTCGCGGCGCACCGCGAGCCGGTTCTGGTGGAGGACGCCTATCGGGATGGGCGTTTCCTGAAAACGGTCGACGCGCTCACCGGCTTCAAAACACGCTCCGTCCTGTGCCTGCCCCTGATGGACCGGCTGGACCTGGTCGGAGTCATCGAATTATTGAATCGCCGCGAAGGCTCCTTCACCCGGGAAGACCTGATCTTCGTTGAGACGATCTGCCGCCAAGCGGCCATCGCGTTGAGAATGACCCGCCAGGAAGGGATGCTCCATAAGGTGACGGCGCACAACGCCAGCATCCTGGAAAATCTCACGGGGGGGTTCCTCGCCATCGACCTGCGGGGCCGCGTCATGATCTGCAACCCTGCCGCCCGGCGCATCCTGGAGGTCCGAGACGAGATCGTCAACATACCAGTCGACCAAGCGCTGGCGCACATCCCCGCGGTGGCGGAGGTGCTGACGCAAACCCTCTCGACTCGGCAGATCGTGAAACGAAAGGAGCTTTTCTGGAAGCATCGCAACGAAACGCGGACGCTGGGTTACAGCACGATCCTCATCCAGGATCCTCGCGGCGAGGTGACCGGGACCGGCATCACGTTCCAGGATATCACACCCGCAAGGTCTTAGCCCCGCCATCCGCCCGAACATCGGAGGAAAAATGCCAACGTTCACCGCCGCGCCGGACTTCTCGCTGAAAGGAACGGACGGGAAGACCTATTCCCTGGACAGTTTCCGAGACGCCAAGGCCCTCGTGGTCGTATTCTCCTGCAACCACTGCCCCTATGTGAAGGCCTACGAGGACCGCATGGTTCGCATACAAGGGGACTACCTCGCGAAGGGAGTGCGCCTGGCGGTCATCAACTCCAACGACGACGTCGGCTATCCGGAAGATTCTTTCGATGAGATGGTCCGACGCGCCGAGGAAAAAAGGTTTAATTTTCCCTACCTGCGCGACGATTCTCAAAAGGTCGCGAAGGCCTACGGGGCGACCCATACGCCGCATCTATTCGTCTTCGGCCCCGACCGGAGGCTGGCCTATACCGGCAAAATCGACGACAATTGGGAGAACCCCTCCGCGGTGAAGAAACAATTTCTGCGCGACTCCCTGGAGGCGATCTTGGCCGGAAAAAACCCGGATCCGGCCGAGACCTTCGCGATCGGCTGCACCATCAAGTGGAAACGTTAAATACCAAGATAACTCAATAGCCGGCCAAAGCTGGGCCCAAATCCAAGCCTCCATACCCTCCGGAGCCCACTCTGTATGAGATACCATTCTGGCATCTCATAGAAAACTACAAAAGGGATCACTTCCCAGTATGAACCCATGGCCGACCGAACAAGCGTACGGCTCGCGCGCACGTTTGCCGCCTGGCGCGCCATTAAGGGTGCGTCATCTTAAAAACGGCTGCGGACCAGAAGCTCGCGCGGGTTGACCGGGCGGCCGCCTCGGCGGATCTCGAAATGGACGTGGGGGCCGGTCGAGCGGCCGCTGGACCCAAGCATCGCGATGATCTGGCCGGCCGAGACGCGCTCGCCCGAGCGCACCAAAAGCCGGTCGTTATGCGCGTACAGGGTGGTCGTGCGCTGATCGTGGCGCACAATGACGACGTTGCCGTATCCCTTCAAGCCCTTTCCCGCGTAGAGCACCTGCCCGCCCGCGGACGCCAATACAGGGACGCCCCGGTCCGCCGCGATGTCGATCCCCTCGTGCCTGCGCCCCCAGCGCCGCTTAAATTCCGAGCTGACGATCCCGGCCCGCAGGGGCCAGCGCCACAGGCCTTTATAGACTTTTACTTGGAACGGGCGGAACACGCTGGGCCCCCCAAAGGGGCTCGGTATCGCCGGGCCTCCAGCCTCCAGGACGCCCGCGTTGCGCAGGACCCTCATCATCGCGCGGCGGTCATAGTGCGCCCGGTCTATGTTCTTTTTCAAGAGCGCCGCTTGGCGCACATATCGCTCGAACTCTTCCTGCGCGAGCGCGCTCGCCTCCTCGATCGAATCCCCCTGCGCCGCGGGCCCCCTGGGGAGCAACAACGCGCCGACGAGGACCGCGCCAAGGAGTCCAGAGAGGATGCGGAGGTATTTTTCGCGCCCGAGTCCGAATAGGATCATAAACGCCTAGACCCCGCGCTTGGGGCAGATTTTCTTGAGAGAGCAGCCGGGGCAATCCGGATTGCGGGCGAAACAAACCCTGCGCCCATGCCACACCATCGCATGCCCGAAAAAGTTCCAGTCCTTTCGCGGCACGAATGCCATCAAGACCCGCTCGATCCTCTCCGGCTCCTTCTCGCCCGACAACCCCATGCGATAGGACAGCCTCTTTACGTGGGTATCCACCACGACGCCGGCCGTGACGCCATAGGCGCTTCCCAGTACGACGTTGGCGGTCTTGCGCGCCACACCGCGCAGCGTCAGCAGTTCCTCCATCGTCCGGGGAACCTTTCCGCCGAAATGCTCCGCGATGCGCCGGCAGGCCTCGTGGATCGCCCGAGCCTTGGAGCGGAAAAAGCCGGTCGAGCGGATGATCGCTTCCAATTCCGCCGGATTCGACTCCGCGAAATCCCTGGCGGATTTGTACTTGGAGAACAAGGCCGGAGTCACCTGGTTGACCCGTTTATCGGTGCATTGGGCCGACAAGATCGTAGCCACCAGAAGCTCCAGCGGCGTCTTAAAATCAAGCACGCAATGGGCGTCTGGGTAGAGCTTATGAAGCCCCCTGAGGATCGCCGCCGCGCGGCGCTGGAAGGAGGCAGTCGCGGCGTGAGCCATCAAAAACCTCGAACCGGGACGACCGAGTTCAAGTTGACACCCAAGAGCCTCCATTTGTAGGAGGCATATTTTCTGAAATAATCCGCCAGAGGCACGTCCTCCACCTCCCGGGCCAACGCCGCATGACGTACGTACCAAGCGCGCCCTTTCAGGATCAAGAATACCTGGTGAGACACCATGAGCGGTTTGTCCGGCGCGTCTTCCCGAACCAGGTTGGCGATCGTCCCGTTCGGCACCCGGTCCAAGACCTGCGGCAAGACGTCCACTGGAACATAGGGCAATTCCGCCCTTTGCGTCTGGAATCGAGCCCCCAATTCCCGCATGCGCGCAAGGCGCCTCCGGCGCTCCTTCGGGAGGGCCTTTTCGAATCCGGCGAGGTCCCCCTCGGTCTTGGCGGCGTACCACGCCGTCTTGTCGATCACCTTGGTCGCGATGCGCGTTTGTCCCCCTCCCACCAAACGCGTGATATCCTTCAAAAAGCCGGTCGAGATGTTATTGGGGATCCAGTCCGTTTCCGGGAAATGGTTTCGATCGAGATACGAGATTTTCCCTCCCTTATAACGTATCTTCTGCAGAAGCTGGCCCGCGCGGTCCAAATCGGGCTCCAGGGACAACGCCATCACCTGCTCCACAAGCGTCGTGCAATCCGCGGCCTGGAAGTTGATCAAAGGATCTGTATCGAATTCTCCAGACGGCCCCTCGCCCAGCGGCCCCCGGCGGTACGGTGTATCAAGGAAACGTTCGCTGACACGCATGATGCGGCCTTCCAAGTGCGGAGTCGTATCGTGGATATCCCGCAGCGTCCGAGCGATCTCCTCGCGCGACATCCGGTGAAAACGCTCCACAGTGACCGAGGCATCGTCGGCCGAACACGCGCACAGCATAAAAAAACAAAGCGCCGCCGCGCCGCCGGCGGAGGGGCGCATGGCGCCGGCCCTAACGCCTCTGTCCCGGTTCATCAGGCGCCTTCCAGATCGGATAGTAATAGATTCCCATAAATACCGCGTTGTCATAAAACCCTTTCACCCAACTGCGCATCCCGTACACT
>JACQPI010000007.1 GCA_016207585.1 Elusimicrobiota bacterium
GCCTTGGAGATGATCCATACCTATTCCCTCATCCATGACGACCTGCCCGCCATGGACGATGACGACCTGAGGCGGGGCAAGCCGACCAACCACAAGGTTTTCGGGGAGGCGATCGCCATCCTTTCCGGGGACGGCCTGCTGACGCGAGCCTTCCAACTGATAGCCCAGAATGCGGCCGAGTTGTCGCTTCCCGCCCGCGAGGGCTACGAGCTCCTGCAGGTCGTGGCCGCCGGGGCCGGCCCCCGCGGCATGGTCGGCGGGCAGGTGGCGGATCTCGACGCGGAAGGTTTTGAGCTGGAGAAGTCCCCAAACGGCGATCGCCGGAAGGCGGAGAGGCTTTTGGAATATATCCATACGCATAAGACGGCCGCTCTCATCACGGCCTCCCTGGAGGCCGGCGCCCTGCTGAGCCGATCGAGCCGAGCCGGGCGGCTGGCGCTGCGCCGCTACGGCCGGGCCATCGGGCTGGCCTTCCAAATCACCGACGACCTATTGGACGTGGTGGGAGAAAAAAAGCTGTTGGGCAAGCGCGGTTCCGACGCGGACAACCGCAAGCTAACCTACGCGCGGCTCCACGGCCTAGAGAAATCGCGCGAGCTGGCGGAGGCTTGGGTCGCCGAAGCGCATCAAGCCCTCAAGCCGCTCGGCCCGCGCGCGCGTCTCTTGTCGCTTTTGGCGGATTACATCCTGGAGAGGAAAAAATGACCGAAACATTGCTGAGCCAAATACAAAACCCCAAGGACCTGCGTTCGCTCGCGGCCGACAAGCTGCCGCACGTAGCCCAGGAAATCCGCCGGACGATCTTGGAGACGGTCTCCAAAATAGGCGGGCATCTTGGATCGAGCCTCGGCGCCGCGGAGATCACCGTCGCGCTTCACTATGTCTTCAACACCCCCGAGGACAAACTTGTCTGGGATACCGGCCACCAAACCTACGGCCACAAGCTCTTGACCGGCCGTCAAGGGCGCTTCGGGACGATCCGCCAGTTCGGCGGACTCTCGGGGTTCCTGCGCCGGGACGAATCGGAATACGACACCTTCGGGGCGGGCCACGCCTCGACGGCGATTTCGGCGGCCTTGGGGATGGCCGCGGCCCGCGACGTGAAGGGCGAAGGCTTCAAGGTCGTCGCCATCGTCTCGGACGGCTGCATGACGGGGGGCGAGTCCTACGAGGGCCTTCAAAACGCCGGCATGCTCCAATCGGACCTCCTCGTCGTCCTCAACGACAACCAGATGTTCATCTCCCACCGCGTGGGAGCCCTGGGAACCTTCTTGACGCGCTTGCTCACCCTGGGAGCGGTCCGCAACGCCGAGAAATCGGTCGAGAAATTCCTGGCCCGTTTCAAGTTTTGGGGCTCCGGAATCCTGCGGGTCGCCAAGCGCGCGAAGGTGCTCTTGTTTCCCGGCATGCTGTTCGAGGAAATGGGCTTCGCCTACTTCGGCCCCATCGACGGCCACGATGTCCGGCAGCTCGTTCGCGTCTTTTCCCACATCAAGGAGCTCAAGGGCCCCATCCTGCTTCACTGCGTCACTAAGAAGGGGAAAGGCTACACGCTCGCCGAGAAGGATCCCATCGCCTACCATGGGCTCGGCAAATTCGAGATCGAGACCGGCCAGATCATCGCCTCCGGCAAGCCGGCCCCGCCGGCCTATACGAAGGTCTTCGGACAGACGCTGCTCAAGCTCGCCCAGAAGGATCCGCGCGTCGTGGCGATCTCCGCCGCGATGCCGGAGGGAACCGGAACCGATCTATTCCGGGACAAACTCCCCCGCCGCTATTTCGACGTCGGCCTGGCGGAGCAGCACGCGGTCACTTTCGCGGGCGGCCTCGCCACGGAGGGGCTCAAGCCGGTCGTCGCGATCTACTCCACGTTCCTGCAAAGGGCCTACGACCAGATCCAGCATGACATTTGCCTCCAAAATCTCAACGTCGTCTTCTGCCTCGATCGCGCCGGCCTCGTGGGCGAGGACGGCCCGACCCACCACGGGGTTTTCGATTTGGCCTATCTGCGGATGCTGCCGAACATGACGATCATGGCCCCTGCGGACGAGAACGAACTGCAGCACATGCTCAAGACCGCGCTGGCCTGCGACAACGGACCCGTCGCGCTCCGTTATCCCCGAGGCAACGCGGTCGGCGTCCCCATGGACCCCGAGCCCCGGCTCTTGCCGATCGGGAAGGGAGTCCGGCTGCAAGAGGGCAAGGACGCGACGATTCTCGCCGTCGGCAGCCGGGTCCACCCGGCGCTCGAGGCCGCCCGGGCACTGGAGTCTCTCGGGTTGTCGGTCGGCGTCGTCAACATGCGCTTCGTGAAGCCTCTCGACGAAGAGCTCCTTCGGGAAATCGTCGCGCGCACCCCGAAGGTTGTGACGGTCGAGGACCACGTCGTCACCGGAGGTTTCGGCTCGGCGGTTCTGGAGGCCCTGACCGCCCCAGGGCCCGTCCCTGGATCGCCGTCCAACGGAGCCGGCGCCCAAGTCCTGCGCATCGGAATTCCCGACCGCTTCGTGGACCACGGAGCCCCCGCCCTCCTATACGACTCGGTCGGTCTCTCGCCCGACAAGATCGCCGCCAGGATCGCCGACTGGATGGGCCTCAAGACTGCGGGATCTAAACATACGACTGCGGCGGCGCGGCCGCCCCTGGAAACGGCGGCGAAAGGATAGAAATCATGATTCGGAACGCGGCTGCGACGGAACCCAATATATGGATCGACACGCTCGTCCTGGCCAGGCTTCGCGGATTTTGCGCGGGGGTCGTGCGGGCGATCGACATCGTGGAGAAGGCCCTGGAAGTATGCGGCCGGCCGGTTTATGTCCGCCACGAAATCATCCATAACCGCTATGTGGTAGACGATTTGCGCGCCAAGGGAGCTGTCTTCGTGGAGGAGCTCTCCGAGGTGCCGCCCGGCGCCTGGGTCATTTTCTCGGCTCATGGGATTTCTCCCGCCGTGCGCGAAGAGGCGCGCGACCGAGGCCTTAAGGTCATCGACGCCACCTGCCCCCTCGTCACGAAGGTGCACCTCGAGGCGATCCAGTTCGCCAAACAGGGCTACACGATCATCCTCATCGGCCACATCGACCATGTGGAGACGATCGGAACGATGGGAGAAGCTCCGGAGTCGATCCGAGTCGTCGGCAGCCGGGAAGAGGCCCGACGCATCGAGGTCCCGAACCCGGATAAGGTGGCCTACCTGACGCAGACGACCCTCAGCCTCGACGACACCGCCGAGATCGTGGCGGTCCTTAAAAGCCGCTTTCCCATGCTGCGCGTTCCGAACAAAGACGACATCTGCTATGCGACCCAAAACCGCCAGAACGCCGTGAAGGCGATGGTGCCTCATATAGACGTCCTGCTCGTCTTGGGGGCGCCCAATAGTTCCAACTCGGTCCGATTGCGGGAGGTCGCCGAATCCAACGGCGCGCGCTCCCATCTTATCGAGCGCGCCACGGACATCCGTCCTGAATGGCTGCGCGGCGTCAAAACGCTGGGACTCACCGCCAGCGCCTCGGCGCCCGAGATCCTGGTGCAGGAAGTCGTGGAATTCTGCAAGGCCCGTTACGGGGTCCGGACGGTTTCAGAATTCGAAACGGTGGAGGAGGACGTGGTCTTTTCCCTTCCCCACGAGCTGGAAAAACTCATCGACGCGAAAAGAGGGCCCTCATGAAGGACGGCCGTTGGCTGACGCCGCGCTACACGGACCGCGCGGTGTTCGAGAAGGATTACCCGCAGCTCGACATCAACGGGCTCGAGGTGTACTGCCCCGGCTGCCGGGACGTGGTCCGACTATCGCGGAAATCCATGATGGGCAAGATCGGCGGCTGGTGCAGGCGCTGCGAGCGGCCGATCGCCGCTTGAATAAAAGACGAAAAGCGGCGAAAATTCGATATAATAGACGCATGATGGTTCTTGAAACAGCCCAATTTGAAGAGACGATCCAAGAAAGGCGCGAGCCGGCCAGAAGGCATGGAACCGCGCCGCCCAAACGCGGTCTCTGCCGCCGCTGCGGCCAGGACCGGCCGATCAACCGGCTGATGCTGTGCTACTCCTGCTGGGTGAAGACCCAACTCGAGGAGCGCGCCGATTGGCGGGAGGGCATGCCTCATCCCGATTGGTGCGGCTGCGCCCTTCCGGAGCACGACCGCCGCTGCGCCGGGAACTGATTTTCCCCTTGCCTCCCCCACGGCCTCGCGAGCGACTTCCCGTCGTTTCCCGGCTTCTCCTCGTTTTGGCCGCGGCGGCGGCCGTCGCGGCCGGCTGGATTTTCTGGATCACATGGTGGATGGATTTTTCGCAAGAACCGGCTCCTTCCGACCTCATGGTCGTCCTGGCGGGGAATTATAGCCGAGGGATCCACGCGGCCGACCTCTACCGCCGGGGCTACGCTCCCGAGGTATGGATCAGCCGGCCGATGCCCCAGGCCGACACGGAACTTGTCCGGAGGCTCGGCATCCCTTACCCCCGTGAGGACGACGTGACGCGGGAGGTTCTGGCGAAGCGAGGGGTTCCCCGCGAGAAAATCAGGATTTACGGAGACGGCGTCAACGGCACGCTGGAGGAAGCCCGGGCGCTCCAGGCCGCCTTGGCGAAATATCCGCCGGGGAATGCTCACCCCGAAGCCCTGAAAATTCTCATTGTGACTTCCAGGCCGCATGCCCGAAGGTCTCGCCGGATATTTCAACGGTTCTTCCCTCAAAAGAATATCCGGGTTTCGGCGAATGCCTACGAACCCTTCGACAGGAGATGGTGGACGCACAAGGAACTGGCGCTATACGCCGTCCTGGAAACGGCGAAGGTCCTTTACTATCTGGCCGGAATTCGCCTCATCACGCGGCCCTAAGGGGCTTTACTTGAAGTACCGGTCGCGGTAGAATACCAGCTCCGAAATCGATTCCTTGACGTCGCCCATCGCGAGGTGGTTTTTCGCTTTCGAAGGCGGCTTTTCACCGAAGGGATACCAGCGCATCACGATCTCCTTGACGGTCGAAACGTCGATGATGCGATAATGAAGATAGTCGTTGATCCGGGGCATATAGCGCACCAAAAAGCGCCTGTCCTGATGGACCGAACTGCCGCATAGGGGCGACGTCTTTTCGAGACAATAACGCCGGATGAACTGCAGCGTTTGCTCCTGGGCTTGTTCCATCGTGACGGAGGATTCTCGGACCCGCCGGGTCAAACCCGAAGAACCGTGATGCTCGACGCACCACGGGTCCATCGCGGCGAGCACCTCGTCCGATTGATGGATCGCGAGGCAAGGTCCCTCCTCGACAATCTTGAGGGTGCTGTCGGTGATGACGGTGGCGATCTCCAGGATCGTATCTTTCTCCGGGTCGAGGCCGGTCATCTCGAGGTCCATCCAGACGAGATTTAAGGGGCTCATGGCCATTGTTCCACCTCGATGACGATCACACGCTCTCCACGACGACCGCCGCTCCCTGCCCGCCTCCCACGCAAATCGCCGCTACCCCGTATCTCAATTTCCGCCGTCTCAGCTCCAGGAGCAAGGACAGCAGCTGACGCCCTCCCGTCGCGGCGAAGGGGTGGCCCAACGCGATCGCCCCCCCGTTGACGTTGACGCGGTCCGGAGGGATTCCCAGCTCCCGCAAATCGATCAATAGTTGAGCCGCGAAAGTCTCGTTGATCTCGAAAAGATCCACGTTGTCCACGCGGAGCCCCGCGCCCTCCAGCGCCTTGCGGACAGCGGGGACGGACGCAACGCCCATCCGCCGCGGCGGCGTGCCGGAAAACGCATAAGCAACCAGGCGACCCAGCAGCTTCAGGCCGCGGCTCCTCGCGGCTTCCTCGTCGGCCATCACCAGCGCGGAGCCGCCGTCCACGAGCGCGTGCGTGTTGGCGCGGGTCACGCCTCCTCCGGAGCCGTGGAGGGGTTGCGAGCTCTTGAAGTGATCCGGCAAAGGCAAAGTCAACACCGAGTCGTCGCGGCGAACAGAGCCCACGGCCTCGATTTCCGCCTCCAATATCCCCCTGTCCTGCGCCTGCCGAGCCCGAAGGTGGCTCTGCAAAGCCCAATCGTCCTGAGCCGCCCGGGAGATTTTATATTCCTTCGCCAATTCCTCGACCGTAGCGCCTATTTTCTCGTCGCAGGAAGCATCGAGAAAAGACTTCAAGACGGTCAATCGCCCCACTTGGCTTATAGTGTCCGCCCCGGCCGCTCCCACGATGCGGGCGACTCCGGCCTGGATATTCTGAGAGGCGCAGATCACGCTCCATAGACCCGAGGCGCATGCCATCGAGACGCTCAGGCCGGGGACCTCGGGCGGCACCGCGGCTTTCCAACCGACGTAGCGGCCGCCGTAGGACGCATGGGGACCGGCCTGGTACATATTGGCGAAGACCAGCAGCTCCAGATCCTCCGCGCGTACCTTCGATCGCCTCAACGCGCCCCGCAGGGCGGCGGCTCCCAGTTCAAAAGGGTCCAGCGACTTCAGCAGGCCGCCCGCCTCCCCGTCGCCCCGGCGCCCGTGCGCCCACGCCGAGAAGGGCGTCCGAGCTCCCTCCAGTATGCAGACCGCCATGGTTTCTCTCCAAACGAATCTAAGGCATCAACCATTCCCTGCGCTATGCTCGGTCATCGCTGAAGTTATAGCAGATTTACGAGTCAACTCGCCTATTGAGCCGCGGATTGGGCCTATGTTATAGTTGCAATCTCATGGACTTTTTCCACAGGATGGGTTCTCACCACCGCATCGCCCCTCAAGACGCGGTTTACTGCGAGACGCCGGACGCTTTCTCGAAAGGCAACAAACTCACCGTGCTCAACAACGGCCGCGAGGCATACCCGGCCATGATGGCCGCCATCGCCCAAGCCAGGAAAACGATCCATCTGGAGACCTACATCCTGCGCAGCGACCGCATCGGCTGGGAGTTCGCCAAGCTGCTGGGCGAAAAAGCCCGCACCGCCGTGCAGGTTCGACTTATCTACGATTCCATGGGCTCCATGGAACTCTCGCGAGGCTATTTGCAGTACCTGAGAAACCACGGAATTTCCATTTTAGAGTACCACCCCGTCGCCCCGTGGCGGCGGCGGTGGGGTTGGGGCCGGAGAGACCATCGCAAAATCCTCGTCGTGGACGGCCACGTCGGCTTCACGGGCGGGATCAACATCGCCGATGACTACGCCCCCCTGGAGGAAGGCGGAGGCGGCTGGCGCGACATCCACGTCCGCATCGAGGGCCCCGGCGCCTACGAACTCGACCGCATCTTCCGCGAGACATGGTTTCGCGAGACGGGCCGCTGGTTTGCCATCGACGGCGGCCATGACGGGGAGGCCGGCCCTTCCTTCGTAATGGCGACGGCGAACCAGGAATTCCTCCATCGGCACCGCATCCGCAGGGCTTACCGTTACGCGGTGCGGCGGGCGCGCCGCTACGTCAGCATCGCCAACCCTTATTTCATACCCGACCGAGCGATTCGGCGGGTCCTTTTCCGCGCCGGCGGGCGCGGGGTTCGCGTGCGCGTCCTAGTGCCGGGACACTCGGACGTTCCGGCCGTGTCGTACGCCAGCCGCCATCGCTATGAGGACCTCCTCCGCCACGGAGTGCGCATCTTCGAATGGCCCGGCCCCGTCCTGCATTCCAAGACGGTCGTCGTGGACGGCATTTGGAGCGCGGTGGGCTCCTACAACATGGACCACCGCTCGTGGCTGCACAACCTGGAGGTGAACCTCCACGTCTTGGACCGGGATTTCGCGCAGAAACTGCAGGAAGGCTTCGAACGGGACATTCTGGCTTCCCGAGAAATAAATCTGCCCCAATGGCGGCGGCGCCCCTGGGAGGAAAAGCTCCTGGAAAGGCTCTTCTATTTCGCGCGGTATTGGCTATGAAGCTCTATCTCCTGAGGCACGGCCACTCCCCGAGCCTGCAGGAGGCCGGGGTAACCACCGATGCCGACCGGCCCCTTTCGGCCGCCGGCCGCGAAGCGATCCGGCGCGCGGCGCGGTTTTTGCGCGATCAGGGAGCCCATCCGCAGGTGATCCTCACAAGCCCCCTGCGGCGCGCGCAGGAGAGCGCCGAGGAAGCCGCTCGGACGCTGACGCCTCCCCAAGGCGTCCAACCGTGGGTTCTCTTGGAGAATCGAGTCTCGGGCAAGGAGTTATGGAAACCGCTGCAGAGCCGGGCCGCGGGACTGGCGGAGCTTCTGGTCGTAGGGCACCAGCCCCAATTGGGAGAGCTGCTTTTATCTCTATCCGGAAAAGACATAGCGATCGCGCCCGGAGGGCTCGTGGCCCTTGCCGTCAATCCTGAAAAGAGTTCCCTGTTATGGGTTCAGGCCCCCTGACCCGGCGGCGCGCCTACCCGTTTTTAATGGCGTCGATCGGCCTCTGCCTGTTTCTGCAAGGCCATCTCTCGACCCCGGCCGTGGCCGTCTTCATCAAGAATGAGATGGATACCGTGGACCCGGAGCGCCTCTTCGATTCCCGATATTTCCTGGACCTGTTCAGTTTCTCGTTTCCCCTGCAGTGGCGATGGGAGGACCTTGTCTCGCCCCAAATCTACCGGATCAACGCGGCCAGCCTGGACCGCTCGGACTTGCTCATCTTGCAGGAGGTCCGTATCGCGCGGCCCCTGGCCAAACGCCCCGACGGCGACGGCGCGCCGCCATGGCTCAATTTCCGCTACGATCTCAGGCAAAACGAGGACAAGGACCTCCAAGAATTCCATCAATGGATCTCGCTGGAGGTCGGCCCCTGGCGCGGCTTTTCATTGGGCGTTTTCGGAGAGCCGACATTCTCGAAGGAAAACGCCGACATCGGTTTTCTATTGCGGCACGCCCCGAAACCGGGCCTGGACCTCTACGCCAGCGTCGATTTCGTCGATTGGAACTTCAACGAACGAGGGAAGACCGTCCAACGCTACGAACGCCTTCCCGTCACCTACGAGGGGGGCGTGCGCTACGGCTCGGGCTCCGATATCTGGAAGCTGTCCCTGGAATACGACTCGCCGCTCGTGCGGACCGATACCGCGCAGAACCTCTCTTACTCCTACCGAAAAACGACTCTCGCGGCCCGGTGGGACCGTATTCCAGGCGACCGATCCTCGTTGGGGATTTCGGCTCACTACCGTTACGAATTCAAAAGGGAAGCGAATCATTTCAATCCCGATCCCTCTTTCCTGACGTCGGACTTTCAAAGGAACACGCATCGGCTCGGACTGGCGACGTCCGTCCCTCTGACGCCCAAGGACGATCTTGAAATCGGCTCGTTCTATCTTTTGAGACAAGCACGGGCCGACGCCCCGCAAGACACGACGACCGTCCGCTACACGCGCTGGGAATTGCAGCCTTACGGTCGATGGCGGAGAGCCTTGAAATCCTGGATGATCTCCGAGGTCGCCCTATTCTCCTCCGGCGGGGAAAACCGCCAGTTCTACCGCAGCCCTGCGCTCACGCGCATCTCCCAATCGAATCTCCTGGCGAAACTCGGCCTCGGCATCGACTTCCTCACATTCTCGAAAGGCCGCATCGGGGTCTACGGCACCTTCGATCTGGACCGGGCGGACCGCCATCTCTGGGGCGGCGGGAACATCCGGGCCCAGTGGCCGTTTTAAATAAAACCGCCATGGCTCCAGAATATGGGTATTCTGGGTAAGAAAGGATGGGACAACAACCCGCGTATTTCAGGGCTACTGGGCTCAGGATGGTTTAAGGGCAGCTCTGCTAGAATCGAGAACAAAGCGCTCCGCGGCAACGAGCCTATCTCAACCTATGCGAGCCACCTGTCGCCCAAAGTGGGTTTTTAGTGTTTTGTTCCTTTGGGCTTACTCTATATCCTCCCCCCCCTGCCTCTTGAGAGCTCAGGAGCCTCCCCCGCCTATCCTTTCTGAATCCGAAGAAAGGGCTCTCCAGTTTATAAAGAGGCTTATCCTCCTGGAGCTAGTCGTTACGGATACGCACAATGAGGTTTTTGGCGTCAAAGGGAGTCAAAAAAAAGCCAACTTGAATGCTGCTTACAGCGGCGCGGTCCGCCAGTTTGAGGAGTATCTTTCAGGCTTGGAGCGGGAGGGGAGGACATCCCCGGAAGAGATCCGGCATATCCGAGAGAGCGGAGTTCTCAACTTGATGAACTCCTTGCGGCAAACCTATAAAAAAGGAATTCCCTATTCGATAGGGACTGACGTCGGGAGCGAGGAGTATAAAGCGGTGCTGGAGAAGGGACTGGGCAGCGAGGCCTTGGAGGCCTTCGTCCTGGAACCTTTCATGGACGCTGTTGCTTACAAGAAGCACATGATCTCCCTCATCGAAAACGCCGAGCGCTTCCTGGAGGCATCCGTTTACCACTTCGACATGGACGACGGCGGCCGCGAGATGTTTCAGCGCTTGGTGTCGAAAAAACTGGGGGTTCGTTATGATCCCTTTCACGTCCGTTGGGCCCGCGAAGGGGTGGAACTGCAGAAGCTAAACCCGGATCAATTCAAGCCGTATCTCCTCTCGGAGCTGACCGGACGTTCCCTCGATGAGATGAGGCATTTAGGCAAGAGGGAGGCCGGAGAAATCATCGCGCGACGCCAACGCCCCATCCAGATATTCATCCTTGTCGACGCCAAGAATATGGTCATTTCCAACCCCAGCTTGGTGAAACCGCTTCGTTACTACTCCACGAATCGTTTCCATAACGCTTTCGATGAGTATGGGATCGTCTTTTTGGAATGGGGCAAACTGCTGAAGATAGCCAGGATCCCTCTTCCTCTCACAAGCAAAAGACTTCCCCTGCCCGTGCCCAGCGGCTCCGGATTCACCGACGGCGTCTACCACGCAAAATATATGTACAACGACAAGGGACAAGCCATCGTGATGGGACAGGGGATAGCCGACAAGTATTTCCAGAGCGAGCTGGAAGCTGGAAAGAAGAGGCCCTGGCGGGATGGAGGCTGGTATCTCCAAGGGAAACCGGCGCTTCCCTTAAGCGATTTTCATCTCCGCCAGGTACGGAGATCGCGTCCTTCCCTGGACACTTCGGGGATCGCCGCGGATATATCGGCTCGGCTTCACGCGGTCGCGCCGCTCCCGGGGCGGCCAGCCGTTCATTTCATCGTCACCGACCCCAAAAAACGGATATTCCAGTTTGAGAGTTTGGTGTTTAGCGCCATTGCCTCCGCCCGGAGCGAGATTCTCGTGGATATGGGTTTCTTCGCTGATTCCAGGATTGCCAAGGCTCTCATGGAGAGGAAACGGGCCAATCCGGAGTTGCGGGTGATCGTGATCGGCCCCGGCTGGACGGATCAACCCGGGATCGCCGCCGTCAACCGATGCCTGCGCATGAACTTTATCCGCGCCGGGATACGGGTCTTCCGATGGCGACCCGACCCCGAGAGGACCCCCTATGATAAAAACGCCATGCTGCACTTGAAGGCGTTCATGGTGGATGGGAGATTGGCTTATTTGGGTTCGGGAAATTTTCTGCGCCGGAGCCGCCGGGCGGACGTGGAAGCGGGTTATGTCACCCAAGACCCGGAAGCCGTCGGCAAGCTTCGACAATTCCTGGAGGAGGACCTGGACAATTCACAGGAAGCAGGCAACGATCCCTTGGATTTTCTGGAAACGCCCGCTTGCGCGGCATTACAAAAAGCCCGCGCCGTTTCCGTAACATGGTCCTTCTTAAGCAGGATAACCAACGCCGCCCTTCCGCCCTATTGATGATTTACGACGGGCGCCTTTCAGGCCGGCCGCGAAAAAAACTGATGAGCGTGTCGCCGTAGCGGGAGCGGCGAAAAAGCTCCAACTCGTCGGGGGCGGCCGGGGTCTCCTTCTTGTGGTGCTGCGCGACGATCCAGCCGCCCGGAGCGAGCAGCTTCGCGGCCAAGACTCCTTCCAGCAGGACGCGCGCGACCTGCAGCGGGTTCCCTTGAAGGTCCTTATAGGGAGGGCCCATGAAAATCAGATCGAAATGTTCGAGGCCCGAGCGGTAGGCGATCCAACCCATCGGAGAAAGAAGATCGCCCCGGTGCATCTGCGCTCGGTTTTTCCAATTCGTCCTCTCGAGATTTTTCTGGATGACATCGATGCAGCGCGGGTCCTTATCGACGAAAATAACGCGTTCGGCTCCCCGTGAGAGCGCCTCGAGCCCCACCGCGCCCGTGCCGGCAAACAGGTCCAAGAAATGCGAGCCCGGAACCTTAGGGCGGAGGATATCGAACAACGACTGGCGCATCCGGTCCGAGATGGGGCGGACCGGGAGGGATTTGGGAACGGAGAGGATTCGGCGCCCGCGTCCCGCGCCCGCGATGATTCTCATGACCGAAGCAAGCAGCCGAATACCATAGGAGGCCCGTGGCCTTATTTTATAAAATACGCTTCCCTCATGGACCCCGAAATCCTCATCGTCGACAACGACCCCCTCGTCTGCGGCCTCTCGAACGAGATCCTGCAGGAAGCCGGGTTCACGACCCAGATGCTGCACGACGGCAAGCTCGCCATCGCGGCGATACGCGAGATGCGGCCTCGCGCCGTCCTCCTGGATATCCTCATGCCTGGAATCGACGGCCTGAGCATTTGCCGCTCGATCAAATCCGACGCCGCGCTCAAGGCCACCAAGGTCATCATCGTCTCCGGGAAGACCTTTCCGACCGAAAAAGAGCGCGCCTCTCGCTACGGAGCCGACCTTTTCATAGAAAAACCCTACGACGTGGACGCCTTCGCCCAGACCGTGATGCGCGTGGTGGGCCGCCCCACGACCCCGACGCCCGCCGGGACGACGCCCGGCCGAAAAACAGCGCCCGTGCGGCTGCGCGTCTGGGGGTCGCGCGCCATGCCCAAGGCTCCCCAAGAGGCCTCCGCCCGCGCCGAGCATACGCCCTGCGTCTCCCTGGAGACCGAAAAGCATTTTTTCATATTCGATGCCGGCAGCGGCCTATCCCCCTTAGGGCGAGAGCTTCTCCGCTCCGCGCGCAAGGACCTATGGATTTTCCTCACCCATTTCCATGAAGGCCACCTCAACGGCCTGGGCACGTTCCCCTGCAGCCGCGAAGCGAGCTACAACCTGCATATATGCGGCCCCAACGACCCGGACAAAACGCTCGAACAGTGCGTCCGGGATATCTTCAAGAATTCGTTCTCCCAGGATCCCAAGCCGATCCGCGCCAAAATCCAGCTGCTCGCGCTTTCGGAAGGAGAACACGACATCCTTCCGGGAGTGCGCCTGCGGGCCTTCTATACGAACCATCCCTCGACCACGCTTGGATATTCCATGGAGGTCGCCGGGAAAAAAATCGTCTACTGCCCCGACAGCGAGCTTCTTGGCCGCGCGACCGCGCTCCAGGATTACGACGAGACCTTGGGAAACGCCTGCCGAAACGCGGATATCCTGATCCACGACGCCTATTACAAGCCGGAGGACCACGCCCGCCACAAGAACGAAGGGCACTCCAGCGCTTTCGAGGCCGCGGAGTTCGCCGCCCGCTTCGAGGCGGAGCGGTTGCTCCTATTCCATCTCGACGCCTCCTACTCCCCCGAGACGCTGCGGGTCCTGGAACGGGAGGTTCAGGAAATGCTCAAAACGAAGGGACATTTGCTGGAGTGCGCGATCGCCTGGGAAGGGCTCGAAATTAATATTTAACCGAGCGTCAGGCCAGGCGGGCCAGCCAAGAGATGCCCCGCGACTTGATCCGGTCGTAGGGAAACCACCACGGCTCCGCCCAGCGAGACGGCCATTCATGAATCAACACGGATTGTTGATGGCAAAACATGCGCAGCCCCTCATCCGAATGGCGACGGCCTAGCCCAGATTCCTTCATTCCCCCGAAAGGCAGGGAACACACGACGTAGTGGCTGGAGAGGTCGTTGACGCTCACGAGCCCCGCTTCCAGATGCGCCGTCAGCGCCTCGGCCCGCGCCACGTCGCGGCTCCACACGGAAGCCGCCAGACCGTAGGGCGTGTCGTTGGCCAGCTGGACCGCCTCCTCGACGCTGCGGACCGGCATGACCGGCATGACCGGCCCGAAAGTCTCCTCCTGCATGAGGCGCATATCGGGCTTGGCGTCCAGAACGACGGCCGGGGCCATGAGCAGCTTTTCCGAATCCAACAGCTCGCCGCCCACGATGCGGGCCCCGCGATCCCGCGCGTCCTGCAGATGCCCGGTTATCACCTCCAACTGGTTCGGAAAAATGAGACGGCTCACATCCGTCCCGTACCCGTCCCCCAAGCCCTGGCGGATTTTTTTCGTTTCCTCCAGGACCGCCTCGCTGAAGGCGGGATAGAGCGATTCGGCCACGAACACGCGCTCGACCCCGACGCATAATTGCCCGCAATTGGCGAAACAGCCCCACACCGCGGCCTTCGCGGCCCGCTCGATCGGGGCGTCCTTGAGAACGATCATCGGGTGCTTGCCCCCCAACTCCAGGACGGCCGGGATCAAGCGCTCGGCGGCCGCCGCGGCGACCTTCTTCCCGCTGCGGGTGGAGCCCGTAAACAGCACCATGTCCACGCAGGAAACGACCGCGGCGCCCGTCGCGCCGTCGCCCGCCAGGACCTGGAACAATCCCTTCGGAAACTGCCCGGAGGCGGTCGCCACCTCCTGCAAGAAAAGCGCGGTCCGGGGAGTCCATTCGGAAGGCTTCAGGATGACCGCGTTGCCGGACAGCAAGGCGGGGATCGAATCGCCGAGCGCAATGAGGAGCGGGAAATTCCATGGAGCCACGATCCCGATCACGCCCCTCGGGACATGACGAACGTACGTACGCTTATTGATCAGGAACCAGGGACGCGAAGTCGCGCGGTCCTTGAGGATGCGGTGGGCGTGGCTCGTGAAGTAGCTGAGAATGAGCTCAAGGCCCCCAAACTCCATGGCCTCGATCTCGAATCGCGGCTTTCCGGTCTCCTCGCGGATCACCTGGATCAGGTCCTCGCGTTTTTTTCGAACCTCGGCCCAGAAGCGCCGGACCCGGCGGACCCGCTGCGTCAGGGAGCAGCGCATCCACTGGGCCTGCGCCTCCCGGGCCAGGGAGACCCGGTCCTGGACCTGTTCGACGGTTAAAGACGTCGGCGGCGAGGAAAGAGTCATGCTTCCTGCGCACTATACCAAATCGCGAAGATTTTGGGACGCACCCGTGGGGAACCCGAGATTCGCGCCGGCGCCGCGGCCGTCGCGGTGCTACACCCGGCTGATGCTGATCTGGAGGTCCTCGTCCTCGACGTGAACGCTCAGCTCGACAGGGCGGCAGCAGATTTGGCAGTCTTCCTGCAAAACTTGATCCTCTTCGGCGACGTCCACGTGGACTTCGAAATTTTCTCCGCAATAAGGACATTGGACGGACGTCCATTGGTTTAGGCGGCGCCGCTGCTTGGCTCCGGAAATCTCATCCAGCACGGATTTCAAATCGGATTGCAGTCCGTCTTCTCCGAGCTCGCCGCCCGCCGTTTTTGCCTTAAGAGGCTTTTCCTGAACGCGCGCCACGGCGCGAGCTCGCCGGACGGCCTTTCTTTTCGTCGCCATAATTCACCTTCCGCTGTCTGCGACCTGTTTCGCCGCTCCGCCCCTCATCCTCCCCTATCTCATAGCCCCGGAAGGTCATTTTGTCAAGAGGTTACCCCCTCGACTTCACCCAGTTTTTTTAGACAGGTCCGAATGGGCTAGGCCCGGGTGTCGATACCCTCCGGGAGACCGCTTCGTATGACATGCCATTTTGGCA
>JACQPI010000142.1 GCA_016207585.1 Elusimicrobiota bacterium
CGCCTGAATTACATGGATTATATAGAAAAGCCGCCGCTGATCTACTGGCTGGGCGCTCTTTCCTACAAGGCCCTCGGAGTCAGCGAGGCGGCCGGGCGGCTGCCCCTGGCGATTCTGGCAATACTGGGCATGGCGGGAATCATCTGGATCGCCTCTTGGCTGCCATGGCCTAAAAACTCATCGGGAGAACGCCGCTCCCATTGGACGCCGGCCGCGGCCGGCATCATCCTCGGAACCTGCGCCGAATATTCCCTTTTGTCCCATCTCCAAACTCCGGACATGGCGGTCAGCGTTTGTCTGTTGTGGGCATGCGCCTTCATCCTGCGTTCTCTGGCGCTGCCGAATGCCGGCGGCTGGACCGGTCCGGCGGCGGGCGTCGCGATGGGCTTGGCGTTTCTATCGAAAGGGCTCATCGGCGTCCTGTTTCCATGCCTGTGGAGCGCCCTTATCTGGATTTTCGTCCCGGAGTGGCGGGGCCGTTTTCGTTTTCCGAGGATACTGGGCGCCGCCGCCGCATGCCTTCTCGTGGCTCTTCCGTGGGTCGTCGCGATGTCGCAACGGCACCCCGACTTCCCGGTCTACTTCTTCCTGCACCACCACTTCGCGCGCTACCTCACCAGCCACTACGACCGCCCTGGAGGCTGGTACTACTACATCGGGGTGAATGCGGCCGGCTTGCTGCCCTGGACGCCGCTGGCTTGGGCCGCCATGCTCGGCTGCCTGACGCGGTGGCGAAAATTGGAATCTTCCCTCCGGGCTCTCCTTTTATGGCCGCTTTTTATTCTTCTATTTTTTACGACATCCCACTCGAAGCTGCCGACCTACATCCTGCCTATTTTTCCCCACCAATGCCTGCTGACGGCCTATTTCCTAAACGATTTATCCCGGCAGCCCAAGAGCGACCGCTGGGTCCGTGCCGCCGGCCTCGGCTTGGCGGCCCTCCTGACGGCCTGCATTCCAATCGCGTTTTGGCTGCGCCGGAACGCGATGTTGCCCGAGATGATC
This sequence comes from Elusimicrobiota bacterium, assembly GCA_016207585.1. Classification (GTDB taxonomy): domain Bacteria; phylum Elusimicrobiota; class Elusimicrobia; order UBA1565; family JACRDR01; genus JACQPI01. The sequence goes on from JACQPI010000142.1 coordinate 1,006, forward strand.
GCGCCGGAAATCCTCTGGATCGGAGGCTTCACGCTCGCCGTCATCGCCGCGGCGCTGGCCTTCACGGCCTGGACGCGCCAAGAGGACGGCGGGGCGACCCTTCTGCGGCGCGTCGCATTCTCGGCGATGGCCATGACGGCGCTGCTTCTCATCGGAGCGCGCCGGATGGAACCTTACTTAAGCGCGCGCGCCGCAGCCCAGGAAATCCAAGCCCGCTGGCGGCCGGGAGACCGAATCGTCAGCTATGATTTTTACCTGCACGCAATCCCGTTCTACCTGAGGCGCCCGGTGGATAGGCTCGTCAACTGGAGGGGGGAATTCCGCCTGCACGAAAACGACCCGCGGTATCAGGACCGCTTCGGCGATCTCGGCGCTCTGGCGACCCTGCCGGCGCTTCCGGGAAGGAGCTTCGTGCTGATGCCGCGCCGCGTCGCCCGAGAATTCACGACCCTGTTCAAGCCCGGCAGAATCCGCGAGATGAGGACGTTCGGAAACACAGTCCTCGCCGTCCTTTAGGGCCCTTAGCGTTTAGGGACCCGCCATGGAAACGACGGTGCGGCGGCGGTCGCGGGCGCGGGCGCTGAGGACGTAACGGTCCGAAGCCGCCTGGATCCGGAAGTAATCCGGATCGAAAATGCCGTGCATCGCGTCCCGGAACCGCGCGCCGTCCCCGCTTTCGAGCGCCAAGTCCGTCAACCGGTCGGTATAGGTTCCATGCCGCGCCCGATAACTTTCCTCGATCCGCGCCAGCACCCGCAGGCCCTCTTGGGCTTTCTCGACCGCCACCCGATCCGAAAATGTGGGGCGGCTGAAATGGTACCGCGCCCCTCCTATCACCACAAGGCCCAACGCGACGAACGCCAGGAGCGCATTGCGCACGGACTGTTCGCGGGTCTTGGGTCCCGCCTCCACGACCCAGCTGCCGGCCAATAAGTCGTGCCACGTCCGGGAGTCCGATTGAACGAAAGCCCACAAATACCCCAGATTGCACAACGGCGTGCTCAACAAGACTCCCACGGCGCGGAGCAACGCCCGGCCCGGCCCCAAAGGCCCGCTGCCCATTCGCTCCACGCGGATTCCCAAGAGCTGCTTGCCGAACGTCTCTCCGGTCCAATTGGAGACCCACAGGTACAACACGTAGAGGCTCCCCCAGCCCGCCAAGACCCGACCCGCGATAGCCGGAGAATCCGGGAGCAGCCGCCAAACCCGTATCAAAAGGAAAAGCGTCGAGTAAAAGCCGGCCACGAACGGCAGCGTGTCGACCAGATAGGCCAGGAAACGATCGGTGATCTTGGCCGGAGACCGGCCGGCGGTTTCATCCATAAGATATAAATGCGATCAAGACCGCTTAACGGAGGCCGGGACTGCGGGGAAGAGACGCCCCGAAATAATCCACTCCACCACGCCGCTTCCCGTAATCGCGATCGCCGCGGCCAACATTGCGGTATGGATATGAACCATATCCAGCATGACCCCCATCGCCAGAGCTCCCGCTCCAGAC
>JACQPI010000144.1 GCA_016207585.1 Elusimicrobiota bacterium
CCTTCGAGTACGGCTGGGGCGGCGCGGTGTGGAAGACCTTGGGGGAGGATCCTCCCGTCATCAACACCACCTCGCGTTACGGCGCGATCGACCTTGGCGGCGTGAAGGTCGCCGGCTTCAATAACATCGAGCTCATCACGGACCGGCCTCTCGCGGACAACCTGCGGGAGATCGCCCAGGGGAAGAAACGCTTCCCGGACCGGGCCGTCGTCGTTTCCCTGATGGTCCCCTGCGAGCGCAAGGCATGGCACGACATCGTGGCTAGAGTCGCCGACACGGGAGCGGACGGCCTCGAGCTCAATTTCGGCTGCCCGCACGGCATGAGCGAGCGGGGGATGGGCGCGGCGGTCGGCCAGGTGCCCGAGTACGTCCGGCGGGTGACGGAATACGTCAAGGAAAAATCTCCCGTCCCGGTCCTCGTCAAATTGACGCCCAACATCACCGACGTGCGCTATCCGGCGCGCGCCGCCAAGGCGGGCGGGGCGGACGGGGTGAGCCTGATCAATACGATCAATTCGGTCATGGGGATCGATCTCGATAACCTGAAACCGAAATTTGCCGTCGACGGCAAGGTCGCCCACGGCGGCTATTGCGGACCGGCCGTCAAGCCGATCGCCCTGAACATGGTGAGCCAGATCGCTACGGACCCCCAGACGCGAGGCCTGCCGATTTCCGGCATCGGCGGCATCTCGACCTGGGCCGACGCGGTCGAGTTCATGCTCCTGGGGGCCTCGAGCGTCCAGCTGTGCACCGCGGTCATGCATTACGGCTTTCGCATCATCGAGGAGCTGACGGCGGGTCTTGAGGACTGGATGGAGCGCAAGGGCTTCGAGAGGCTCGACGACTTCGTCGGGTTGGCGGCCCCGAGCATCGTGGATTGGAAGAAGCTCAACCTCCATCACAAGACGCTCGCCGAGATCGACGCCGCCAAGTGCATCGGCTGCGAGTTGTGCTACGTGGCCTGCAACGACGCCGCGCACCAGTGCATCACCCTGCCGGGGAAGGGGCGAAAGAAGGCCCGAGTCCCCGTCGTCGTCGAGGAGGACTGCGTCGGCTGCAACCTGTGCGCCCTCGTTTGCCCGGTCGAGGACTGCATCACCATGAAGCCGGTCAAGACGGGCCTCAAGCCCCTCACGTGGGAGGAGTACTGCGCCAACGGCATGAAGGGCTATACAGAAGTATATAAACGGATGCATAGTTGAATGATGTTTGTCGGTGATACAAGACGATGCGAGGGGTGACGTCGGGGGTCGGATCGGCCGGGTGTGAGCAAAGCGAACAGAGGCCGATGGGGCCACCGACGGCAGGACCCCGAGCATCGTATTGAGGAGGAGCTTATGGCACGAATCGTCCGCTGCGGCCTGATCCAGGCGTCCTGCGATTGGCCGTCCACGAAATACGGCCTCGCGGAAATCAAACGCAAGATGATCGACAAGCACGTCCCCCTTATCGAGCAGGCCGGCAAGAAGGGCGTGCAGATCGCCTGCCTTCAGGAAATTTTTTACGGCCCGTATTTCTGCGCCGAGCAGGACATCAGGTGGTACGAGACCGCCGAGCCGGTGCCGGGCCCGACGACCGAGATCATGCAGAGGCTGGCCAGGAAGCACAAGATGGTCATCATCGTGCCGCTCTACGAGACGCCGCAGACCGGGACTTACTACAACACGGCGGTCGTGATCGACGCGGATGGCTCGATCCTGGGCAAGTATCGCAAGAACCACATCCCCCACTGCGCCCCTGGCTTCTGGGAAAAATTCTACTTCAAGCCGGGAAACCTGGGCTATCCCGTCTTCCAGACGAAATACGCCAAGATCGGCGTCTACATCTGCTACGACCGCCACTTTCCCGATGGCGCGCGCATCCTGGGATTGAACGGCGCCGAGATCGTCTTCAACCCCTCCGCCACGGTCGCGGGGCTCTCGGAGCATCTCTGGAAGCTCGAGCAGCCGGCCCACGCGGTCGCGAACCAGTATTTCGTCGGCGCGATCAACCGCGTCGGGCGAGAGAAGCCCTGGAACATCGGCGAGTTCTACGGACAGTCCTACTTCTGCGACCCGCGGGGCCAAATGCTCGCCGCGGGCCCGCGCAAGAAGGACGCGATCGTGACCGCGGACCTGGACTTGGACCAGATCCTGGAGGTCCGCAAGGTGTGGCAGTTCTTCCGGGACCGCCGGCCGGAGACCTACGAGCCGCTCGTGCAGCAGCTTCCATGATCTCGACCTTGCTCGACGCCGAGATCCACGAGAACGCGGAGGATTTCTCGCGCTCCCCTTATTGGAATCCCGACATCGCCGCGACCCGCAAGTCCGAGCGGACGTGGGCCATGAAGGACGTCATGGTCTTGTGGATCAGCCTATGCGCCTGCGTGCCGACCTACATGCTCGCCTCGGCCCTCATCGACCAGGGCATGAACTGGTGGCAGGCCGTCCTCACGATATTTTTGGGCAACTGCATCGTGCTCATCCCGATGGTCTTGAACGCCCACGCGGGCACGAAGTACGGCATCCCATTCCCGGTCTATTGCCGGCCCGCCTTCGGCATCCTGGGAGCCAACGTCCCGGCCCTCCTGCGGGCGCTGGTCGCGTGCGGCTGGTTCGGCATCCAGTGCTGGATCGGCGGCTGGGCGATCTACAAGCTCCTGGCGATCTACGTCCCGAGCCTGGAGGCGTTTCCCCCGGATATCCTGGGCATCAACCTGCCCCAGCTCGCCTGTTTTCTTTTCTTTTGGGCGATCAATATGCTCGTGATCTACAAAGGGATCGAGTCGATCCGGTTCCTCCTCAACATCAAGGCGCCCCTTTTGATCGGCTTGGGGCTGCTCCTGTTGGGCTGGGCCTATCGGCGGGCGGACGGTTTCGGCCCGATGCTCGCCGCGCCCTCCGCTTTCGCGCCGGGCCAGCCCAAGGCGGGGCAGTTTTGGGTTTTCTTCTTTCCGGCCCTGACCGGCATGATCGGCTTCTGGGCGACCCTGTCCCTCAACATCCCGGACTTCACCCGCTACGCGCGCAGCCAGAAAGACCAGATCCTCGGCCAGGCCCTCGGGCTCCCCGCCACGATGGGGCTATTTTCTTTCATCGGCGTGGCGGTCACCTCCGCGACGGTCGTCATCTACGGCGAGAGCATCTGGGACCCGGTCGTCTTGATCTCCAAGTTCACGCATCCCGTGGTCCTGGCGGTCGCTTTGGTCTCGCTATGCATCGCGACCTTGGCCACCAACATCGCGGCCAACGTGGTCAGCCCCGCCAACGATCTCGCCCACCTTTGGCCCAAGCGCATCAGCTTCCGGACCGGAGGCTACATCACCGGCGTCATCGGCATCCTCATGCAGCCTTGGAAGCTGGTGGCGGATCCGAGCGGCTATATCTTCAAGTGGCTCGTCGCCTACTC
>JACQPI010000165.1 GCA_016207585.1 Elusimicrobiota bacterium
CTGGAGCACGACGACGCCAACCGCGCCCTGATGGGCTCGAACATGCAGCGTCAGGCGGTTCCCTTATTGGTGACCGAGGTGCCCTTGGTGGGCACCGGCATCGAGGGCCCCGTCGCCCAGGACTCGGGAGCCTGCGTGCTGGCGAAGCGGCCCGGGCGGGTCATCTACTCGACCGGCGACCTCATCGCGGTCAACACCGAATCCGGCGACGAGACCCAGGTCGACGTCTATACTCTGAAAAAATATCGCCGTTCGAACCAGGACACCTGCGTCAATCAGGCGCCGGTGATCGAGACGGGTCAGCGGGTCAAGTCGAAGGACGTCCTGGCGGACGGCCCGGCGACCTCCCGGGGGCAGCTTGCTCTCGGCCGTAACCTTCTTGTCGGCTTCATGCCGTGGGAAGGCTACAATTTCGAGGATGCGATCCTGGTCTCGGAACGGCTCGTGAAGGAGGATATTTTCACCTCCATCCACATCTCCGAATTCGAGATCGAGGCCCGCGACACGAAGCTCGGCTCGGAGGAAATCACGCGCGACATCCCGAATGTGAGCTCCGACGCGCTGGAGCACCTCGACGCCAACGGCATCGTCATCCCGTCCACCCACGTGGGGCCGGGCGATATCCTGGTCGGAAAGGTCACTCCCAAGGGCGAGCAGCAGCTCACTCCCGAGGAACGGCTCCTGAAGGTCATCTTCGGAAAAAAGGCCGAGGACGTGCAGGACGCTTCGCTGCGGGTACCCCCGGGCATCAGCGGCAAGGTCATCAACGTGCGTCTTTTCGTGCGCCGCGAGAAGCTCTCGAAGTCCGAGGAGAAAAAGCGACTGCAGGAGGTCGACGAGCGGCTGGAGGCCCAACTCAACGCGCTGCGCCAGTACCGCAAGGAGACCCAGACGGATATCGCGGAAATGAAGGGTTCCCGGAAGAAGGACGAGGAGGAGCGCCTCCAGCTCTTCGTAAAGCTCATGGAGCGCCGCTACCGCGAGGAGGCGATCCGCGAGAAGGAAAATTTGAAGCAGGGTGACGATCTGCCCGTGACGGTCAATCGTCTCGTGAAGGTGTACGTCGCGTCGCGCCGCAAGATTCAAGTTGGAGACAAGCTGGCCGGCCGCCACGGAAACAAAGGGGTGGTCGCGAAGATTCTCCCCTCCGAGGACATGCCTTTCCTGCCGGACGGCACGCCGCTGGACGTCGTGTTGTCGCCGCTGGGCGTCCCGTCGCGCATGAACGTGGGACAGCTGTTGGAAATGATGCTCGGCTGGGCGGCCTATACACTCGACACCCAGATGGTCTGCCCGGTTTTCGACGGGGCCAAGGAGTCCGAGATCGTCACCATGGTGCGCAAGGCAAAGGGTGAGCTTCGGGCGAAGGGCATCCCGGAGAAATACCTTCCGACCGACGACTGCCGCATCATGCTTTACGACGGAAGGACCGGAGACGCCTTCCAGGAGAAGGTATCGATCGGCTACATGTACATCGTGAAGCTGATCCACCTCGTCGAGGACAAGATCCATGCCCGTTCGACCGGCCCCTACAGCCTCATCACGCGCCAGCCCTTGGGCGGCAAGGCCCAGTTCGGCGGCCAGCGATTCGGCGAAATGGAGGTGTGGGCGATCGAGGGCTACGGCGCCGCGCACGCCCTGCAGGAATTCCTGACGGTCAAATCGGACGATGTCAACGGCCGGACGAAGATGTACGAGGCGATCATCAAGGGGGAGCCTCCCCAGCCGCCCGGAGTGCCGGAATCTTTTAAGGTCTTGGTCAAAGAGCTGCAGGCTTTGGGGCTGAAGGTAGATCTCCTGAAGTTCAAGGACGGCAAGGGAGGGGTATCTGATGGATTCAAGTCCGGATCCAAGAAAGAAGCCCTCGCACGGGAGTAGGAGAGTTCATGGGAAACCTGGCGACCGCGGAACGAAAGCTGTCTCTCGGCTCTAAGAAGAAGAAGATCGATACCCTCAACTTCTTCGACTTCGACTCGATCCGGCTGTCTTTGGCGAGCCCGGAACAGGTCCGTAGCTGGTCCTTCGGCGAGGTGAAGAAGCCCGAGACGATCAACTACCGGACGCTCAAACCCGAACGCGACGGTCTTTTTTGCGAGAGAATTTTCGGCCCGGTGCGCGATTACGAGTGCGCTTGCGGCAAATACCGCTGGATCAAGTTCAAGGGGATCGTCTGCGACCGCTGCGGCGTCGAGGTGACGGAAGCCAAGGTCCGCCGGGAACGGATGGGGCACATCGAGCTGGCGGTACCGGTTGCCCACATCTGGTTCCTTAAGAAGACCCCGTCTCGTCTGGGCATCATCCTCAATATGAAGACGACCGATCTGGAACGGGTCGTCTACTACGCCAGCTACATCGTCCTCGAAGACCTCATCGACTCCAACGGGTCGAAGGCGTTTGGCGCGCTGGACTTGCTCAGCGAAGAGGAGATGCGCAAGGCCAGGGAAAAATTTCATCACAAGCTGAAGATAGGCATCGGCGCCGGCGCCATCCACCAGCTCCTCTCGAAGGTCGATTCGAAAAAAGAAGTGGTCGAAATCAAGGCGAAGATTCATACCGCCCTGTCGGAAAGCGAGCGCACGCGCCTCATTCGCCGCCTGCGGATCCTGGAGGGTTTCGCCACCTCCGGAAACCGCCCGGAGTGGATGATCCTGACCGTGCTGCCCGTCATCCCGCCCGAGCTGCGGCCCTTGGTGCCCCTTGAGGGAGGTCGTTTCGCGACCTCGGACCTCAACGATCTCTACCGCCGCATCATCAATCGCAACAACCGCCTCAAGCACATCGAGGCGCTGCGGGCGCCCGAGGTGATGATCTACAACGAAAAGCGCCTTCTGCAGGAGGCGGTCGACGCCCTCATCGAGAACGGCGCGCGGGGCAAGGTCGTCATCGGCGCCGGCAACCGCCCCCTCAAGTCGCTTTCCGACATTTTGAAGGGAAAACAAGGCCGCTTCCGGCAGAATCTGCTGGGCAAGCGCGTGGACTATTCCGGACGCTCGGTCATCGTGGTGGGGCCGTATTTGAAAATACACCAGTGCGGCCTGCCGAAGGAGATGGCGCTGGAACTCTTCAAGCCCTTTATCATCAGGGAACTCATGAAGCGCGACAACCTCACCCTCAAGGCGGCCAAGCGGGCCTTCGAGCGGGTGCGTCCCGAGATTTGGGACATCCTGGAGCAGGTGACCAAGAGGCATCCGGTTCTCCTCAACCGCGCGCCGACCCTGCACCGCCTCGGCATCCAGGCCTTCGAACCGATCCTGGTGGAGGGCAAGGCGATCCAGCTCCACCCTCTGACCTGTACCGCCTTCAACGCCGACTTCGACGGAGACCAAATGGCGGTCCACCTCCCCCTGTCGCAGGAGGCTCAGTTCGAGGCGAGACTGCTTATGATGTCCTCCAACAACATCTTGTCGCCGGCCTCCGGCCGCCCGATCATGGCTCCGACGCACGATATGGTGCTGGGGATCCACTACCTCACCAAATTCAAGCCGGGCGAGCGGGGAGAGGGGCGAGTCTTCTCGGATGCCGAAGAAGTGTTCGCGGCGTACCAACGGGGGGCCGTCGACCTCCACGCCAAGGTCAAAGTCCGCGGCATCAACGAGATCCGCGAGCCGGAACTGCCCGATAAGGATTTTCTCAAGCCGGAGCTTTGGAAGGATTTCACGACGCCCGGGCGCGTCATCTTCAACGACGTAATCCCCGGCGAGATCAGCTCTTTCCATAACCGCGCCGGCGACCTCGGTTTCAACACCAACGGGATGATGGGC
>JACQPI010000143.1 GCA_016207585.1 Elusimicrobiota bacterium
CGCGAGGCGGGGGCCGACGCGGTCCAGGAGTTGGCATTCACCCTGGCGGACGGGATGGACTATGCCCGGCGGCTGGCGGCGCGCGGCCTGCCGGTGGACGACTTCGCCCCCCATCTCTCGTTTTTCTTCGATGTCCATAACTATTTTTTCGAGGAGATCGCCAAGCTTCGCTCGGCCCGCCGGATCTGGGCCCGCTTTATGAGGGAGGAGATGAAGGCGTCGCGGGAGATTTCGTGGATGCTGCCGATGCACTGCCAGACGGCCGGGGTCACCCTGACGGCGCAGCAGCCCCTCAACAACCTCGTCCGCGTTTCCTATCAGGCGCTGGCGGCCGTTCTGGGAGGGACGCAGAGCCTCCACACCAACTCCTTCGACGAGGCCTTGGCGCTGCCGGCCGACGAGGCGGTGACGCTGGCGCTGCGGACCCAGCAGATCCTCGCCTGCGAATCGGGCGTCACCGACACCGTCGACCCTTTCGGCGGATCGTATTATCTCGAAGCGATGACCAACGAGGTGGAGGGGCGGGCCTCGGCATTGATCGCCCGCATCGAGGCCCTCGGAGGCGTCGTGGCCGCGATCGAGGCGGGCTTTTTCCATCGCGAGATCGCGGAAACCGCCTATCGCTATGAGATGGCGGTCAACGGAGGCCGCCGCAAGATCGTCGGGCTCAACGCGTTCGCCTCGGCGGCGAAAAAGCCTCCTATCCTGAAGATACATGGGACGGTGGAGAAGAAGCAGATTCAGCGCCTTAAGGCGCTGCGCAAGAGCCGCGACAACGCGACCGTCGCGCGCGGCCTCAGGCGCGTGGAGGAAGAGGCGCGGGGCGGCGCGAACCTGATGCCGCCCATCCTCGAGTGCGTGAAGGCGTACGCCACCTTGGGCGAGATCGTCAAGGCCTTGCAGTCGGTGTTTGGCGAGTATCCGGCGATTCGAGGGTGAGCGGCGCCGGCTCGCTCGGCGGGATGTGAGGCTCGGCGGCCGGAATGAGGATATTGTCAGGAGGGAAAATGCTACGAACAAGCGGATGGTTTTTGGCGGCGGTGTTGCTGTCGGGCGCGGTCTCACCGTGTCTCGGCGACCCGGACATTCGGCGGATGAAGCGGCATCTCGACTTGAAGCCGGAGCAAAAAGAGAAGATACAGGGGATCCTCAAGGAATATCAGCCGCGGATGCGCGACCTTCATGATCGCTTGCGGGCCCTGATGAAAGAGAAGCAAGGCATCATGCAGGAACGGCGGGAGAAGATTCGCTCCGTTCTTACGGATGAGCAAAGGCGGCGCTTTGACGAAATGAAAGATCGCCGCCGTCCTCGCGGCGAGCCGTCGCATCCTCAAAAGGACCTGCACCCCAAGGAGCGCGGCGGCCCTGCCGACCACGACGAGGACGAAACGGAGGATTCAAGCGAGCCTTGGTGGCATAAGGAAGATGGCGATGAGCCGGGCCGCCGCATGAGGAAGGATCTGCCCCCTCCGGAGATGTGGCAGGAGCCCAAAGAGCGGCCTTGAGTGCGCCTCTTCATAGCGATTCGCTTGGATCCCGACGCCGCGCAATACCTTCGCTCGCTTAGGACTGCGCTGGAGCCCCATCTCCCGCGCGCTCGTTGGGTGGACCCGGAAAACGGCCACTTGACCCTGGCGTTCTTGGGCGAGTTCCATGAAAGCAAGGTGCCGCAGATCGCCAAGCTCCTCGAGGAGCGATGCGGCGGCCGTCCCTCCTTCGGGTTGTCCCTGCGGGGGATCGGCGCCTTCCCATCCTGGGAAGCCGCCCGCGTCGTTTGGCTGGGGATCGAGGAAGGATCGCGTGAGATGATTCAAATCGAGAGGCTCCTGAGAGAAGGTTTGGAGCGTTTGGACATCTCACTGGAATCCCGCGCATATCATCCCCACCTGACGTTGTGCCGGATTCGAGCGTCGCAAAAGACCGGGGCGTTTCATCGAGCGGCGGATCGGTGGTCGGCCGAGAACCCGGAGCCATGGACGATGGAGGCGCGCCGCGTGGAACTCTTCGAGAGCCGCCTGAGCCCGCAGGGCCCCGGCTATCGCTCGCTCGCCGCCGTTGAACTTTCGGGGGGCGCCGCGGAAAGGGTCCGGCCGCCTCGCCCATGACTCCGAGACATCGCGCGATCGCCCAGGGTGCCCGCGTCCCGCGAGGTTGGCGGGCGCCGCGCGCGCGGCGGGCTGCCATGGTCCTTGCCGCGTTGGTCGCGGCGGCATGGTTCTTCCGCTCCGGCTCCGTGGTGGAGGTTGAAATCCCAGCGGGGCAATCGGCCGGGGAGATCGCCTCGCTCCTGCGCCGATACGGGGTGCTTTCTTATTCCCAAGGGTTCAAGGCGCTTGCTTCGTTGACCGGGCTGGACCGCGACCTCAAGCCCGGCGTGTACCGGCTCCGGCGCCATATGACCTCGATCGACGCCTTGTTGCGCCTGACCCGCTACAAGCCCGAATACGCCAAGATCGTCGTCCCGGAGGGATTTTGCGCGCGCCAGATCGCGGAGCGCTTGGAAGCCAACGGGGTGACCTCGGCCGGCGCCTTCATGGAGTATGCCCAAGCACATCGCTTGGAGGGATACTTATTCCCGACGACCTACTACTTCAACCGCGGCATGAAGGCGGAGGACGTAGCGCAGCATATGGTGAGGGAATTCCGGAAGGTGGTCGAACCGGATGCCCGGGCCGTCGTCCATCGCCTAAATTTCGATCAAATCGTCATCCTCGCCTCGATCCTCGAGCGGGAAGCGGTCCAGGCGGAGGAAAAACCCATGATCGCCGCGGTGTACCTCAACCGCCTGGCCAAGCGCAAGCCTTTGGAGGCGGACCCGACCGTCCAATACGCGCTGGGCCACTGGAAAAAAGGGCTGACCTTGAAGGACCTGCAGGTCGTGTCGCCGTACAACACCTATGCCCACTACGGGCTGCCGCCGGGCCCCATCTGCTCGCCCGGGCTCGACTCGATCCGCGCGGTGCTCCAGCCCGCCCGAACCGACGCCATTTATTTCGTGGCGGACAACACGGGCGGACACACTTTCAACGCGACCTACGAGGAACACCTTAAGGCCAAACAGAAAGCCAAGCGGGAACGTCAGCGAAAGTCGCTGCCGTAGGTTTTGTCTAAAAATCAGCCGGTTTCTATTGTCCGCGGAGCTCGAGGGTCTCGAGCGGCGTGCCGTAGCTGACGCGCACGATCTTGGGCGGGGTCGTTTCGGCCCGGCCGTCCTTGTCGGTGACCGTCAGGGTGTAGGTGTAGTTGCCGGGCGCCACCGCGTTGCCCGACTCGGTGGTCCCGTCCCACTGGAGCTCGGCGGGCGGCTGGCCGCTTCCGCGGATGGAGCGGACGACGAACTGGTTTTGGTTTTTGATCTGGAGGTTCCAGGAGTAGATCTTGCGGTCGGCGTCCACGCGGATGGACATCGTCGTGTTCTTGCGGATGCCCACGGGCGAGAAGACGGTCGGGTTGGCGATGATGGAGACGGCATAGCCTCCCCAGGAGAAGCTCATGCCGAAGCGGTTGCTGGCGCCGGCCTGGCCGTTGGAGGCGGCGTAGTCGAGGGCGGTGCGGCCCCAGAGATAGCCCATCCCGAGGCTGAACTCTTGGTTGTTGAAGTCGAAGCCGCCGCGCAGCCGCAATACCTGCCATAGGGTCCCTTCCACCCCCATGCGCCATTGAAGGGCCTGCGGGACGCTCAAGGTTTTAGATGTATCCAGGGTTAGGGCCAGACGGTCCCGGAAGAGCCGGGTAGCGACTCCGGCCGTCATGCTGCGGGGAAATTGGTCGCTTCCAGTGGCGTAATTGAGCGTGGGCGCGATCATGTTCTCCAGCTTGAGGCCCACCCGGACGTTGTGGGTGAGGCGCATGAGCCCGCCCAGGTCGAGGCCCCAGCCGCTGGCGGAGGCCCCGGCGAAACTCTGCTGGGAGAACTTGAAGGTTCCGCCTACCGACAAGGGGCGCAGGACGTTGATTCCGTAGCCCAGGAAGAAGGTTTGTTGAAGATCGTCGAAGGAGCCGACCTCGCGGTTGAATTCGTCCGTTTGCTTGAGGGATCCGGACGCGAACCGCGCGTAGCCCAGGCCGATGCCTCCCCAGCGGTAGATCGGCTGCGCATAGCTGATGTAGTCGAGCTTCGCCTCCTCCACGGTCTGGGTGTGCATGAAGCTGATAATGTTGGGGCGCAGAAGGCCCAGCCCGGCCGGGTTGTAGACGACGGCGTCGGTGCCCTCCGCAAGACCCACGAAAGCGCGCCCCATGCCCAATGCCTGGGGGCCGCCCGCGAAGTTGAGATAGGCGCCCGGATGGCCGGCGTCTTGGGAGTAGGCGACGGAGCCAAAGAGCGCGGTCAATAGCCCCGCGGCTAAGCCGTAGAACGTCGGTAGGGGTTTCATTTTTTAACTCCGAAACGGTACTTGGTATCCACGACTTTCGCGCCGTTGGCGTTCGCCTCCATGTGGACCACGTAGATGCCGACGGCGACCGTCGTGCCGCGGCCGTTCTTGCCGTCCCACGAGACGCGGTTATGGCCCGCCGCGCCGCCGGCGCCGCCGGCGGAGAACGACGCCTTCCAGATTTCCTGCCCGAAAAGATCGGTGATCGTGAGCTTGACCTCGCTGGCCTGGGCCAGCTTGTATTCGATGGTCAAGGGCCGCTGCGTGATCGTCACGGGGCTCGGGTAGGCCGAGATCGTCGCGTTTCCCAACAAGGAAACCGCTATGGGAATGTTCTTCGCTGTGATCGCCGGATAGGCCTGCGCGCTGGCCCTGATATTAACGTCCTCGGAGGCGGTCCCGCTGATGAATGTCAGGCTTGCCTTGCCGGCGGCGTCCGTCAGCACGAGTTGAGTGAATCCGGGATCGATGCCGTTAAGCGTGCCTTGGGTCCCTGCCGTCTGCTGAACCGCAAGGACCGCGCCCGCGATGCCGTTGTTGAAGGCATCCACGAGGCCTAGGCTGATGACGGAGGTGCCGAGGGCCCCCAGGGTCGAGGGGGTGGCCGAGCCGGTGATCGCGGAGGGCGTTCCCGGGAGCACCAGGATCGGCCCGCCGATGGCGCTCGAGCTCGAGAGGTCGACCGGGTTCTCGGCGATGAGCTGTATCCAGATCGTCTGGGCGGTAGTGTAGCTCTGGGAGATCGTTACGGGATACGAGGATTGGACGATCCCCTGGGGAATCGTGAAGTCGAAGGTCGGGGTGCCCAGCGTTCCCGAGGCCGGGGAGAAGGTCGTGTTGGATGTCGCGATGAGCGGGATCAGGCGCCCCGAGTATTGCAGGCCGCCGACGTTGGAGATGTTGACGTTGTTGACCACGATGCTCATGTTGAAGCTCTGTCCCGCCGTCACCACGCTCGGGACGGTGAGCTGGTAGTAGCCCGGGTTCTGGGTCGGCGGCGGAGGCGGCGGGTCGCTGCCGCCCGCGCAGGTGCTGATATAGATCGAGACTACGCTCGATGTGATACCGGGATCGGTGACGTCGCTGGCCGTGATCGAGATCGTGCTGTTGCAGATGGAGGAGCTGATCACCGTCGCGAAGGCGTTGCGGAAGCCTTCCGTCATGGCGCCCTGGAAGGGGCTGATGCTGATGCCGGCCGCGTTGGAGGCGGTGAACTGGACCGTGTCGCTTTCCGAAGAGCCGGTCTTGTTGTCGAAGATACGGTTCCAGTAGGCGTCCGTCATGCGGACTTCCAACGTGAACTGCTCGCCGATGGACTGGGCCGAAACGGCTCCCGTGGAGCCCTGCTGGCTGGCGGGCACGTAGCTCTGCAGGGGCGCGGTCAAAAGGAGCTTCTGGGCCGTGTTGTGCCATCCTAAATAGGACGTGCCGTTGCCCGGCTTGGTGCCGTCCGGAAGCGTCGCGCGAAGGATAAGGTCCCCGTTTTGCTGCGGGTTGCTGGGGGATTGGTTGAAGTCCTGGGGATCGCGCGTGGCGTAGTAGAAGCAGAGCTGGGTGCTCAGGTCCCCGCCCGCGCCGAACGTATAGACTCCGTTGGTCATCGTCACGGTGATCGAGGAGAGGCCCAGCTGGTTGGAGGTGCCGATCGAGCTGAATTGGGAAATACCCGGCGCCGCCTCCAAAAGATTGCCATTTTGATAATTGATGAGCCACTGGGTGATGACGGCGTTTCCATTGTAGGAGGTGACGGTGTTGCCGGTGGAGTCCCTGGCGATGACCGCTATCTGCTGGCAGGCGCCCGCGAAGACGGCGTAGGGGTGCGAGCCGCTCTTGGTGCCCGGCGCCACCGGGGAGAACTCGAAGTGATCGACCGTCTGCGCCGACGCCGGCGCGGAAAACATGGGGAGGTTCGCCAGCGCGGCAATCGCGGCATAGCTCAGACGCTGGAGCATTTTTGGATGAAACCGTCCGTGTTTTAGTGTCATAGTTTCGCTCGTATTTCCGTCCTCATGTACCCGTCTTCTTCGACCGTGACTCCGCGCGCCGAGATGTCCCTTTCCCTCAGATGCAGCGTGTCGCCCAGGTACTTGCGGATGAGCTCGGCCTGGCGCAATGCCAACTCCCCATCCAAACTGTAGACGCCGACCGCGATGTCATTGTCGAGGTGCTTGCGCAGGAGGTCGCGCACCTCGCGCATGAGGCTTTTGCCTTCGGCTGAAAAAGCGTGCCCCGCGGTGAAGAGACGGTCCGTGACGATCGAAATGGTGAAGCTGCGCCCCTGTTCATGGACGAAGCTGGCCACCCGCACCGTCTTGCCGGAGATGTAGGTCGGGACGCTGGCTAGGTCGAGGAGTTGCAATGAGTAGGCGTAGGGGTGCCCCACTTGGATGGGATATCCCTTCGTTCCGAGGCCGTCCCATTCCAGGTGCGTGGGGAGGCGGCCCTTGCCCTTTCTCATGAAGAAGACTTTTCCCTTATCGTCGGTGATGATGAGGCGCCAATGGTCCAGGATCAAGCGGGGCGGCACCTTCAAGTTCAGGGATAGGACCGGCGGCCGGACCAGCCGGTGGTTCCAGGGGGAGTAGATCATGTCCGATTCCAGCCGGGGCGGGAGGAAGATCGGGAAGTTTATGGAAAACTTGCTCTCGGGGCTGGAGGGATTCACGCTTTGCAGCCGCTGGGTCAGCGCGTCTCCCACGGGGCGGCTGGGGTCGACCTTGGGTATGAACACGGGCTTGTCGCCCTTCATTTGGATGCGGGAGACGCCTTCGATGAGCACGGGCTTGAGCTCCCCTTCGCCGGACGGCGTCTTGGCGGCCCGCGCGCTGAAGCCCAGGAAAACAAGCCCTGTCGCAGCCAGAACCAATACGTGCGAGTTGCGCAAAATTCTCATTTCATCCTCCCCGGCCCTGTCTTTGCAGCTTGAAGTTGAACGTCGCGATGCCCCACTCTTCCCGCAGCACGTCCCCGGAGAGCGGGGCGAAGAGAATCTGCTTGATGCAGTCCAGCACCAGAGTGTCGAGCTCCGGGTAGCCGGATGTGTTTTCAACGTAGAGGTTGGACTTGACCCGGCCGTTGGGCGTCACGAAAAGCCTCACGGAGACTTGGGCCTCCACGCCGGATTCCTCCGCCCACCGGGGGTAGCGCGGCAGCTTTATCTTGAGTATCTTGCGGTGGCTCAAGGGGCCGCGAAGCGAGAAAAAGGCGTCGTCGGAGAGGGGCGGGATCTCGGTCGTCCTGGTCGGGGCCGTCACGACCTTGTCCGAGAGGGTGCGATAGGTTTCCACGATCGGCGTGCCCCGGCGCTCCAGGATGTCCCCGCCGTGGATGGAGCCTTCCCCGCCCATGAGAAATCCTCCGGATCCCCCGCCGCCGCCCCCCCCTCCGCGCCGGGAGCGCAGGCTCACGGGACCTCCCGGGACCCCGACGAGCCCGTCGCCGCCCGAGGCGGCGCGGTTGGATTTCGCCGCCAAGCGGGTCGCACTGGGAGCGAGGTAGACTTTTTCCCGCCCGACGCCGGAGGCCACTCCCATCTCGCGGCCGGCGAAAATGGGCCCGGCGGCGGTAAGCGGAGCCAGCTCGGCTGGCGGAGCGGTTCGGGACCTCCCGCGGGAGAGGGAGCGCGACATTTTGGGCGTCGTTCCGTGCACCGGCCGGCCCTTCATTTTAGGAGGGGTGGCCAGCGGAGAATCCTTGGGAAGGGGGCCGCGGCCGAAATCGTTGCCGGTCCCCTTGAGCGCCAGGTCCTGCCAGCCCATCACGTTGACCTCCAGAACCCTCACGGGTTCGAGAGGCACCTCGCGATGCATTTCCCAAATCAGCGGAAACAGCAGAAAAAGAAGCGCGTGGAGAATCGTCGAGACGGTCAGCGGACCTCGCCACCGGATGCTCAATTGAGGCTGCTGGGCCAGGAATTCGAGGGCCTGCACCGCAGTGTAGGTCATTGCGTGGCCACCTGAGTGTTCTTGGAGGGCTGCCGCGTCGCATCCTGAGGAGCCTCCGGAATCGGGAGAGAGCCGGCTTGCGGCTGGGTGGCGAACGCGATTCGTTGTATGCCCGTTTCCTTTAGAATTTTCATGACGCCCATCACACGTCCATGCGAAACGTCGGCTCCGGCCCTCACGAGGACCCAGGGCGGCTTGCCAGAGGAAATTTCGGAGCGGAGTTTAGCCTGGAAGGTGTTGGGGGCGATGACGGCCGATCCCAGCGCCAGCGTCCCATCGGGGAAAATGGAGATTCGGATCGTATTCTGCTCCGTCAATCCGGCCCGCGCGGACGTCGGAAGGGTCAACGGCTTGAAGACATGATTGAGGATGGGGGCTACGACCATGAAGATGATCACCAGGACGAGGGAGACATCCACGAGCGGGGTGAGGTTGATGTCCGCGATCATCTGCTCGTCGTCTTGGCTAGAGATGGCCATCGGACCCCCGTGGATCCAGCAGATCGAGGCTGGTGGCTCCGGCCTCATGAACCTGATCGAGAACCCGGACGACGTCGCCGTGGCTGACGGCCGGGTCGGCGGAGATCGCGACCGTCGTTATGCCCCGCTCCGACATGATGCGGCTCAAGGCCGGTTTCAAGTCCTTCCAGGAGACGCCGCGGTCTTCCACGCGCAGCCCCTTTCTGGAGAGCTCCACCAGGATCGGCTCGTTGATGGAGCTGACCTGGACGACCTTCTGTTCGGAGGCCCGCACCCGCATGGCGCGCTCGACCAGGAACGGCATCGTGATCATGAATATGATGACGAGCACCAGGGTCACGTCCACAAGCGGCGTGACGTTGATGGCGGTGATCGGCTGGTCTTCGCCGTTAAGAGGCCCGGCCATGGCTCCCCCCGCCGGCGGCGGTCGAATCCTTGAGCGACAGCAGGACGGCCATTTCCGTCACCACCACCTCCATCTCGGTCAGCATATGCTTGACGCGCTTGAGGAAGTAGTTGTAGAAGACGACGGCCGGAATGGCGACCACGAGCCCCGCCGCCGTGGCGACCAACGCTTCCGCGATGCCCACCGCCACGACGCTGGCGCCCGCCGCCTGGGCCTGCGGAGTGGCCAGATCGCGGAAGGCCTGGATGATTCCCAGCACCGTTCCCAAGAGGCCGATGAAGGGGGCGGTGTTGCCGAGAGTCCCCAGGACGCCCAGATTTTTCTCCATGGCGGCGCGCTGGCGCATCTGGCAGGCGCGCATGAGCTCGGTCACCTGTTCCCTGGGAAGCTGGCTGTTCTTGATGCCGGAGTGGATGAGAAGCAGGATGGGGCTGCCGTCCGGATCGCCCAGGATCGACAGCGCCTCGTCGGTCTTGCCTGCCGTCAGCGCATGGCGGATTTTGAGGAGGATGGCCTCCGGGTTGACGTCGACTTTCCGAAAGTAGAGCCACCTTTCGATGATCATCGCCACGCACAACAGCGAACAGCCCACCAAGATGCCGAGGATCAGCACGGAATGCGTCGTTTGCAGCGCGGCGGCGCCTTGTACTGAGTCAATGAGTCCCATGGGAATCTCCCTCCATCGGTGCGGATTCGGTAGTTTGCATTTCGACTTTCTGCGAGCCGCCGGATTTGGTTTCCTTTTGCGGTTCGGACGGCTTGGCTTTAGCTTTGGTTTTGGAATCGCTTTGTATTGAATCGGTCATCGCGGCGTCCGGGGAGTCCTCCGCTTTCTCCATGCGGACGTTCTTGATCGCGTCTTCCTGAGCCTTCAGGTGGACCCGGATTTGGGTGATCCGTTTGAGAGCGGCGCGCGTCCAGTTCGGCTTCCCGCCGCTGCGGCGGATGTCGTCGTAGACCCCAAGGGCCTCCTGCCACTGATTCTTCTTTTCGTACAGCGCGGCGAGCTGGGCGAGTCCTAGAAGGCGGGCCTCGGTGTGGCGAGGGGTCATGGTGACGAGCTCGCCGTAGTTCGCCATCGCCCTATCCGCATCCCCCATCTTCTGGTAAATCGACCCCAGCTGGTTGAACACCTCCATCTGCATGGACTTCGAAAGGCTCGCGTTCCTCACGAGATCCTCGTACGTGGCGGCCGATCGCACCGGGTCGTCGAGCTGGAGGTAGAGAGAGGCCGTCTCAAGCATCGCGTCGGTGCGCTTGGGATCCTGAGGGAAGTCCCGGATGAAGTCGCCGAAAAAGCGCAGGGAATCCGCGTAACTCCTGTCCTTCTTGTAGGAGATCGCCAGATTGAAGCTCGCGGCCGACTTGATTTCCGGCGGGGCTTGGCGCTCCACGGCGAATCGGAAGCTCCGGGCCGCGTCCGGATACTTCTCCAGGGCGAAATAGATCGAGCCGAGGCGCATCGCGGAGTCGATCGCGACCGTGCTGGTCGGGAAAAGCTTCAGGATGCTCTCGTACTCCTTGACGGCCGCCTCGGGCTTTCGCTGATGATCCAGGATATGCGCGATGGACAACAGCGCCAGGGGAGCCTGGGACGTGCCGGGGTAGTTGAGGAGGAGCTTGCGGTACTCCCGGATCGCGCCGTCCCACTCCTTGCGCTTGTGCAAAAGCTGCGACAGCTGGTATTGGGCCTCGGAGGACAATTCGCTCTTAGGGTAGATCGCGACGAATTCGGCGAGAAGCTTGGTATTCTGGGATTGGGTCGCGTGGCGATAGCGCACCTGCTCGAGCTGCTTGCGCCCGTCCTCGACGCGCGCATCCCTGCGGAAACGGGTCAGGAACTCCTGATAGGCGTCGATGGCCGCGGCGTCCTGCCGGCCGTTATAGTACGATTGCGCCAAGAGCCATTGGGCGTCGGCGGCCAAGGCGGAACGCGGCCATGCCTCCATGAACTTGGTGAGGGTCGCGATGGCGCTTTTATATTGGCGCGCCTGGAAGTAGAGCCTGCTGATGAGCAGCTGAGCCTCCTGGGCGATGGGATGGTCCTCGTGCTGCGTGGAGAGGCGGCTCCAGGTCCGTATCGCGTCGGCGGAGAATCCCGCCTGCAGATGCGCCCAACCTTCCTGGAGCCAGCTTTCCGGCACCCGCTCGTCGGAAGGATAATGCCGGCGAAAGCCCCGGAAGGCGGCGATCGCGGCCTCGTATTCCTTCTCGTTGAAGTGGCTCGCCGCGATGAGAAGGGAGGCGCTCGCCTTCTCCGTTTCGGAGAGCTCCGCCTGTTCCAAGGTCTTCTCGGCCAATTGGGTCGCCTCGTTGTATTTCTCCTCGTGGTAGCGGGACCAGGCGAGATAGAATCGAGCCCATGGGGCGAGGCTGGGGTGCTTTATGGCCTCCTCGTAGTGGGAGGAGGCCTGGGGAAACAGCTTGAGCTGGTAGTAGCCCTCGCCCAGGATGAGATGCCCGTAGGCCCTCCATAGGAAGTTCTGGGTCGCGAAATCGGCGCCGACGACCTTGAGCAGCCGGTTGGAATTGGTGACGAGGTCCTGATACTTCTTCTGCTGGTAGAAGGAGGCCAGCAGCATCGTCATGGCCACATCGGAGAGAGGCGAATACTTGAACTGCAGCAGCGCGGTCTGGTAGGCCGAGATCGCGGCGTCCCAGTCCTTGTTGGCGTAGGCGTCGTTGCCGATAAGCATGAAGGCGGCCGCCGAGAGAGGGTGATGGGGCATTTCGCGCACGAAGCCCTTGAGGGTGCGCATCGCTTCCTGGATCCGCCCGGACAGAAGCAGCGTGTACCCCTTGGCCACTTGGATGCCGGCGTAGAGCTCCTGGTTTTCCCGCCCCACCGCTCCGATCGCCTCGCTGAGCATGCTCAACGCCGTCGCGTAGTCCTTGAGCCGGATGGCCACCTCCGCGCCCTGGTGCAGGGCGTAGGCCCGCACCTCGCGGGATGCCGCGGTCTTGCGCACCTCCTGGATGATCTCCATCGCTTCCTTGAATCTCCCGGTGCGAAGCAGCGCGTCCGCGAGATGGACCAGGGCGTTCGCCCGGAAGCGGCTGCGTGGAAAGTCGCGCAGGAAGCCATCATAAGCTCGGGAGGCCAGGGCGTCGTTGTTGGCCATCCGGAAGCAGTCGGCCTTGAGATAGGCGGCGATCTCGGTGAACCGGCTCGAGGCGCTGCCCGCCACCTTGTGGAAGGAGTCGGCGGCTTCGAGATACTGTTGTTGGTCGAAGTGGGAGAGGCCGCGGTAGAACGCCGCGGGGGCGGTGTTGAGGCCCTCCAGGGCCTCGACCGCCTCGCGGAAATTCTTTTCCTGGAAGCGCAGGATGCCGGTCGCCTCGCGAACCTTGTTCAGGTCGGCGTAGGCCGGGAACTTGCTCTTCAGGCGCTCCAAGCTTTTGTTCGCCATGACGTAGTTGCCGGTGTGCATGTCGCAAAGGATCAACCCATACAGCGCCTCCGCCATGAGGGAGGATCTGTGAAGGCTCAATTTCGTCAGGCGCTGCCAGGCTTCCTTGGCCCGGTTGATGTTGCCGGCGTTGTAGTATATCTCTCCGATGCGAAGCAGGGAGTCGTCCCGATAGCTCGACTCCCGAGCGTCGGCCAGGCGCCGGTAGTACGCGATCGCTTGGTCGTATTCCCCCTGTCCATAGAGGGTCTCGGCGATCGCGAACTGGATGTCCTGGCCATGGAGGCCGCGGGGATAGGAGCGGTAGTACCAGTTCAGGAGCTTCATGCGGTACTGGGGCGAGCGGTTCGTCTCCGCCGCCTTCTGGAGGAATTTCCACGCCTTGATTTCGGCGGAGAGGGAGGCGCGGGATTGGGCCAGGGCTTCGGAAGCGGGGTGCAGCAAGAATAAACCGATCACGAGCGGCAACAGGGTCGAGCGGCGCAAGATGTTAACGCCTGGCAGTTGCATGTTTATTCTCCCTTTAATAATAGCGCACGGTCCTCAATAGGATGTTGCGAGATGAGACGCATCAACCGGCGGACGCGCTGTTCCACGGATAGGGACCGGTGGTTGTATCTCCAGACCGATTCCGCGAGTTCCAGGGAATACTGCTCCGGGTCCGCCCGATGTTTCGACGTCGGACGGTTTTTCTCCAGCCAGGTCCAGAAACCGGCAAGACCGTGCACGGGTTTATCCAGGGTCCCGTTCGACGAAACAGCGCCGCTTCTGAGCACGTGCCGAATCTGCGAGTGGATGGCGCCCGCGCCGTTGCGGCCTGAAAAATCCGAGCAGACGATGGATCCGCGCCGCATGAGATTTCTCAGCCGGGCGACGAGGGACGGTATTTGCGAACGGGGCACCGCCTGGGCCCAGACGTCGCCCTTGCGGCAGAGGGCCGCCACGATGACCCGGGCCGGGCTCTTTCCGGGCGATTGCCGCGCATTTTTCTTGGAGCGCGGCTCGTCTGCGGGCGGGAACAGAGGTATCAAGGACCCCGACATCTGGCGACGCAGCAATTCCAGCGCGCGCGTTATTCTTTGCGCATGGAGCCGGCTGCGCCGGGCAATTTGCGCGCGCGTGCCGCCCCGCATGTAGGCGCTCAACAGCCGCTCCCATTGGTCCCAATCGAGGCGCAGCGGGGGGCCGGGGCGCCACTCGTACAGGCACCGGGCGCAGCGGCGCCGCTGTCTACGGATCCGCCAAAACTTCTTGTGGTTGCAGCGGGGGCAGGCATCGGTGGGCATCGCTATCCCCGCCTCCCTTGACTTGCGCGTCGCCGCGATCCCGAGCGATGGACGTGGCCGGTTTGTGAGTGGCTCCGAAAGACGTGGTTGACTTGCAGGTGGTGAAGCCCAAAGTGGTAAACCGCATAGTGGCTGGAGTACGATCTCATGGCTCTCTAACCATAACAGATGCCGGAATTTTGTCAAGTGAAATTTTAGGCATACGCCGTAAACTCCATTTTATCGAGGGAAAAAGGTTGGGAACAGTCAAAAACCGGGCTTCCATTTTGCGAATTTTTAGGAAAAATGCCGCAAAAAGAAATAAAGGCGGTTTATCGGCCGGATCGGCAGCTTTTTGTTTGCTTTGCGGTCCTTAGCGGCTGCGCGAGGCTCAGTATGTGGAGACCGGCGACGGGAGGAACTGGAGGCCGACTCCCTTGTGTGTGATCAGGCAAGCGCCCGCGGGGCCGAGTTTGCGTCGAATGCGTTGGGCGTGGATTTCTATGGTCTTGGAGTCCTTTCCGTATTTCGCCGGCTCCTTCCAGACGCTGGTCGAAAGTTTTTCCCACGTGAGGACCTCCGGCGACTTGGAGGCGACGAAATAGAGAAGATCGAATTCCTTGGGGGTCAGCGGGGCGCATGTCTGTCCGGAGATCTGTACGGTCCTGGATTTGGGGTCGATCGAGACGGCTCCGATTACGAGGTTTTTTTGCAGATTATGAGTGGAAGATTGGATAAGCACCTGCAGGTAGCCCAGGACCTGCTCCATGGGGCCTCCTTTCACCAGGTAGCCGTCGGCCCCTCGTTCCCTAAGCTCCAGCAGCTGCCCGTCCTTATGGTGGGCCGTGAAGACCAGGACGGGGATGCCGCAGGTATCGGGATCCGTCTTGAGCGTATCGAGCACGTCCGCTCCGGACATGTCCGGGAGGTTGAGGTCGAGGAGGATCGCCGAGGGCTTGCGAATGCGGGCTTGCGCGATGGCGTGCCGGCCGTCCCCGGCCTCGCAGACCGACAGAGGGGACACCTGCTCGATATAGTCCTTGATCCCCTCTCGGATCAGCTCGTTGTCGTCCGCGATCAGTATGGTTTCCATTGCTTGGGCCGCCGCCAGTATCAAGGTAGGGGATTTATGTGTGTTTGTCAACCAGATAATTTCAAACCTTGACTTTTTTCCGGGAATAGGCTACTTATAAAGGTACGCGCTGTTTGAGGCCGCTCTGAACGGTCTTATCTAGAGGGAACTCGGGGGTGCATTATGGAGAATCGCGACAAGAGAAAAACATACTGGATATTGCCGGACTTCCAGAAGCGGTTTTTGATCCGCCACCTGATGCTCGTTGGCGGCAGCGTCCTTGTGACCGCGGCGATCGTTTTAGCCTTCATCTTCTGGCAGGACCACTTCCTGCGCGCCCAGTTCTTCATGGTGACGGACCAAGTTGGTCAGGAGCCCGTCGTTTTGAGCCGCTGGCAGATCGTTCTGCCGGGGATCATCTTGACGGAGGCCCTCGTGTTGATATTCACCTCCGCCTTGGGCTTGGCGTATTCCCACCGTCTGGCGGGCCCCATCTACCGGATCAAGAAAACATTGGAAGCCGTTCACCGCGGGGAATCCGTGTCGGAAGTTCATTTGCGCGAGCGGGACGAATTTAAGGAACTGGCGGACGCCGTCAATCGTATCCTCCGAAAATAGCGACCTTCGGACCTGCCTGGCACCACCGATCCTTGATGGTATGCGAGAATATTGGAGCGAAAAAGAATAAATAGCCGTTCTGCGAGCATTTCTCAAGCTGAAGGTGGAGTCCTACTGCGCGAGGCTGTCGAGAAG
>JACQPI010000146.1 GCA_016207585.1 Elusimicrobiota bacterium
CCGCCTTCCAACGGCTTATGGACGCGGCATTCCCTCGCCTTAGGGCTCGGTCACAACCATTTCGCCTAAGCTCGGTCATATCCCCGGCGCTTGGACGAGCGCCGGGGGGCATTGTATCAAATCTCGATCGCGGTCAGGAGGTTCTCCAGAAGCTCCGAATTCAGGAGGATGACCAGGAGGCAATCCGTCGACAAATCCGACGACGACATGGAGACGTACGACATCAACGCGAAGCTGTTCTTGTTGTCGGAGCGCCGCAGGGCGGTCTCCATGAGCTTGTTCTTGGCCCCCTCCAGTATTTCAGGGGCCGAGACGATCAGGGCGCGGTCCAACGTGTCGGCGATCACTCCCGCGACGGCGTTTACGAGGATGTTGGAGATCTCCGCGATCGCGTTCTTTTCAAGATCCGCCACCGCCTTCAACCGCTCTCCCCCTCCTTTCGTAAACGCCTGCACGACGCGGCGGGCGCTCTCCCCGGGGAACATCGCGACGAAGGTGGCGCCGGGCGCCGTGAAACAGACGCCGTAATGGGTCCCGGCGGCGGGAGCGACCAGGGTCTGGATGCGGTCCCCGGAGGCGGTGGTGAGGCTCATCGTGCTCATTTCCCACCGGGTCTTGGTCATCTGGGCCAGACGCTCGGTGCTCTTGTCGATGCCCTGCTCGATCAGCGCCGCCAAAACCTTCTGCTGGTCCGCGGTAACGTTCATCGGGGCTCCGTGCCGATCCGGGTGAGCGCGGCGGACAGTTCCTTCATGTTGATGGGTTTGCTCAAGAAACCCAAGGCCCCTGAATTCATCGCTTCCTCCTGGATTTTTTGTTGGGGGTTGCCGCTGATGATGAGCACCCTCGCCTGGCCGTCGATCCGGCGGATGCCTTTTAGGGTAGACAGCCCGTCTCCACGGGTCAGGGCCAAATCGAGCAGGACCAAGTCCGGCTTCTGGTTCTTGTAAGCCTCCACGGCCGTGTCCATCGCGTCCGCCTCCGCCACGGCCTTATGCCCAAGGAGATCCAGCATCTCCAGGAGCATCACGCGGGTAACCGGACTGTCGTCTACGACGAGGACTCGAAGAGCCATGCAGGAATAGGCCGGCCGCCGGCCGGCGCGCAGAGTTTAAACATAGCCCCGATTGAAGGTTTAGTCAATACCCTCGCCTTGAATGCGCCCTTAAACGGATTGTCCGACCCGGCCCGCATGGAAGATGGCGACCCACACCGCGGCCAGGGAAACCGCAACGAACACGATCAAGGTCGCGCCGTTGATCGCGCTGTAGTGGTTCGCCGCCAGCATGCCGAAGAGCATGGGGCCGGAAAGGTAGGTGTTCGTCCGCGAGAAAAGCCCCGCCCGCTTGCGCAGAGCCGGCAGCTCCTCGGCCGAGGCCCGTCCCGATAGAATCTTTTTCTGGATCGGCCAGATCACGAACCACACGTTGAACCACATGATCGTCCCCAAAAGCATCCCCATAAGGATCCAAACCCCCCGGCCGGTGACGCCCATTTCATCGCTGAAGCTGGCGGACGGGCCGAAACCCATGCCCGGGGTGTACATATAGATCATGGTAAACAGGATAAGTCCCGCCAGGAAGGTGACCATGGCGCCCCAACGGAACCACCACAAGGCGCGCGGCATCAGCTTGGGGTTGACCGCTTTTTTGGCCGCGTCGTCGAGGGCCCCCTGCAGGGGCACATTGACGAAGTTGAAGAAGTATAGGTGCCCGATCCACGCGATCCCCGCGATCACATGGAGCCACCTCATGAAGAGGTGGAAGTTGGTATAGAAGTCCGCGTAGGCCATGCGAGTACCTCCCGCCCTAAGTTGCTCGTTTCGGCATTCTTGTTGCAATTATGTGTTAGTTTTGGATTAACTGTCAATAAGACGAGCCGGAGCGCGTCTTCGCGCGAACGCGGGGATAGCGGGCGACGACGGTCGAGTGCATCCCCCCCCGCGTGTTGAAGACCCCCGTCACGACCGCCCAAACGGGCTTCGCGGCCCGAGCGACGTCGTCGAGGATCCGGTTCACCGCATTCTCGTAGAAGATCCCCAGGTCGCGGTAGCCAAGGAGATAGCGCTTCAGCGATTTTAATTCCACGCAGAGGCGATCCGGCAGGTAGTGCAGCGTTACGGTGCCGAAATCCGGCAGTCCCGTCTTGGGGCAGACCGAGGTGTATTCGGGCATCTCGATTTTTATCTCGTAGCCGCGGTATTGGTTCGGAAACGTCTCCAAGGGAGGCAGGAGCGCCTCGATCCCCGCCCGCGCCTGGTTTCGGTATGTCTTCCTCTTATACATAGGCCTCCTCGCTAGGGTCGAAACTTGCGCAGCTTCATCGAGTTCAAAACGACCGAAATGGAGCTCAGGGCCATCGCGGCCCCGGCGTGGTGGGGCTTGAGCAGGATGCCGAAAGAAGGATACAACGCCCCGGCCGCCACGGGCAGCAGGACGATGTTATAAGCGAACGCCCAGGCGAGGTTCTCGTAAATCACGCGGCGGATCCTCCGGCTCAAGAGCAGCGCCGTCACGAAATGCCGCAGATCGGGCTTCATGAGAGTGATGTCGGAGGACTCGGCCGCGATGTCGGTTCCCGTGGCCAAGGCGACTCCCACGTCGGCCTGGCTCAAGGCCGGGGCGTCGTTGAAACCCTCCCCCACCATCGCCACGCGCTTGCCTCCCTCCTGGAGTTCCCGTACGATCCGCGCTTTTTCCTGCGGCAGGACCTCCGCGTAGACCCGTTCGATCCCCACCGCTTCCGCGACCCGGTGCACCGCCGCGTTGCGATCGCCGGAAGCGAGGATGACCTCCAATCCCATTTTTTCCAGCTGCACGACCGCTTCCCGCGCGTGGTCGCGCACCCGATCGTCGAGCACGACCGCACCCGCGAATTTCTCCTCCACGGCCACCCCCAAAACGGAGCCCGCCGTCCGAAGCAGAGCCTCCACGACTTCAGGCTCGGCGGGAATGCCTCGCTCGGCCAGCCAAGACAGGCTTCCGGCCCAGATGCGCCTGGACCGGCTCATGACGGCAACGCCCCGGCCCGGAAACGCCTCGAAGGCCTCCACCGGCTCCGGCGCGATCCCTCCCGCCGAAGCCCGGGCGCGCAGCGCCTCCGCGAAAGGATGCTCGGAACGCAGCTCGGCGGTCATGGCCCAGCGCAACAGCTCCTCCTCGCCAATCCCGGACGCCGGAAGAAGCCGCACGACGGACGGCCTCCCTTCCGTCAGCGTCCCGGTCTTGTCCAGGATCGCGACATCGAGGCGGCCGGCCTTGTCGAGCACCTCCGCGTTTCGAAGCAGGATGCCCAACTCCGCGGCGCGCCCCGTGCCGATGAGCACCGCCATCGGCGTCGCCAGCCCCAAGGCGCACGGGCAGGCGACCGACAGGACGGAAACGAACGCGGTCAGGGCGTAGAACACCTGGGGCGCCGGCCCCTTCCAGGACCACACGATCGCCGAAGCGACCGCCAGCAGGATCACGACGGGCACGAAGTGTCCCGCGACCTTGTCCGCGGCCTTCTGGATGGGCGCCTTGGAGGCCACGCTCGCGCGGACCGCCTCGATGATCTTGGCCAAGGACATCTCGGAACCCGTCCGCGTGACGCGCACGACCAGGATGCCCGTCTTATTGATCGTGCCCCCGAACACCTGAGCTCCCGGGGACTTCTCGACCGGGATGCTTTCCCCGGTCAGCATCGATTCGTCAACCGCCGAGGCGCCCTCCTCCACGATCCCATCGAGGCCGACCGCCTCGCCGGGCCCGACCCAGATCGTCTCCCCTGGTGTCACGTCGGGCAAGGGCACGACCGTCTCCACGCCCCCGCGCAGGGCCCGGACCGTCTTAGGCGCCATGCGCAGGAGCTTGCGCAGCGCCGAGCTGGCTCTCTTGCGAAAACGAGTCTCCAGCCACCGCCCCAGAGAGACCATGACGATGAGGCCCGCCAAGGACTCGAACATGTGCATCTCCGACGCGCGCATCAGGTTCTTGGGATAAATCACGTTCCAGGCGCTGAACAGATACATCGACCAGGTGCTGATGGAAACGAGGGTGTTCATGTCCGCGCGGCCCGCGCGCAAGGCCGCGAGGAACCCCTTATGAAAATGCCAGCCGGCCCAAAATTGGAGCGGGGTCGCCAGCGCCCACGCGCTGTATTCGGAGAGACCGAGGGGCCTCTCGAGCAGGAGGATCAGCCACACGGCGGCGCCGACCAAGACCCGCCTGAGCAAAACGGCCCCCTCCCGCGCGTCGGCGGAGTACAAAAGCTCCTCCGCCTGCTGGTAGGTGGCGGCGATCCCCGGAACCCGGTAACCCTGGGATTCGACCGCGCGCCGCAGCGCGTCGGTCCGGGCAAGCTCGGGGTCATACTCGACCGCCGCGGTCTTGGAAGGCAGATGGACGCTCACCGCGCGGACTCCGGCAAGTCCCTTGAGAGCCCCCTCGATCTTGGCCACGCAGGAGGCGCAATGCATCCCCTCCACCGGCAGGATGACCCTTACAGGCTGTTTCGCCATGTCCCCTCGAGTTCCGCCAGGCTCGACCAGACGCCCGGGAACCCCGACCGGAGCGCCTCCTCGATCGAAGAGCCCTTGCGCAGCTCCGAGAAAAACTGGGAGAACCCGTTGCGGCCGCCGCGCTCGATCATGAAGCGGATCACGTCCCCCACCTGGCGGTACCAGGCGTTGACGTCGCGGTCGCGTTCGGTGGCGGGCACGAGCTGGATCATCCGGTCGAAGGACATCGGCTGGTCGAGCAGCGCCCGCCGGCTCTGCGCGTTCACTTCGGAGCCCAGGCCGGCCTCGACGCGGCTGACCTGCTCCTCGTACACGGCCAGGCCCTCGTTGATCCAGCGAAGGTCCAGGCGCGAAGACCTCATGTACTCATGAAAGAGCACGTGCGTCATCTCGTGGGCGAGGATGGGAGCGAGTTGGGGCCCGTCGTAGGAATAGATCGCGTTGCCGACCGTGATCCCGCCGGACCACGGCGGTTGCTGGGTCTTCTTAATATACTCGTCGTGGGCGCCGTAGACGACGATCGAGTAGAGCCCGGCCGGCTGGAAGGAATAGAGCCCCGTGTCGCCCATGATGCGGTTGTAGAGCCCCTCGGCGGTTTTGACGACGGCGTCCGCGCGATCCGTCCCGTAGGCATAGACTTTAAAGTGCAGTCCCGTGACGTCCTTGCCGCCCGGATCGAGCCCCGAGAAGAGGGTGACCGGCGTGGCCGTGGTCTCGGGGGAGCGCTCGACGCGTATCCCCGCCGGGATCTCGACGCAGCCCATCGTAACGCCGGCAAGCCACAAGACGCCGAGAACGCGCCGCCCGCCGCGCACCGGGTGAACTTCGAACCGCGCCATCAAGAGCGGCAGCTTCTAGAAATGGACGCCGAGCAGCAACCCGTCTACAACGCGAGTCATAGCTCTCAGGGGGGGCCGACGCGGAAGTTGGGAGGTCGCTCGATCTTGCGCAAGAGGTTGAAAGGCATCCTCCAATACGGCGGCCAGACGAACTCCGGCCATCGCCAGCCTCTTTTCAAGGATCGGTTCCATTCTGATTTGATACTCCTTGTCGAGATTCCGCTCTCGCTCATAGTCGGGATCGATGATATCGCGGGATATGACGAAACTTTCCCATCCCGCATTCTCAACCATATCGCCCTGGGTCCAATGGGTCGTGGACTCGGCATTAATTACCGCATTAATCCGGATAACCCAAGGAGTCGGATCCATTGTCCCCTGGACTTTGTAATCCTCCGGCAAGAGCAGACCGTCCCAAAGTTGATGGAGATTCTTGGCTATCCCCAGGTAGGTCAGCATTTTTTTATTTCGCCCCATATCGGGCTGGTCGGGCCTGACATGGAGCGGCATGTGGATATCGCCTAAAAAATGGACGATGAACATGACGGCGATCTGTTTTTGCCGCTGGGAGGCCGCCGGGCTTTTTAGCACGGCAGTTTGCAGGCGAATCTGACTTATGGGACAGTCTTTGCCGTAGGGGCAGTAAGAACTCAGCGGATCGGCATGGGGGGTCGCTTTGCCGGGCACGTCCAGGTAGTGCCATGGTCTTGTTTCTGTGAATTCCTTGGGGTCAAGAACAAAACCGCCGCAGGTCAGCGGGTCTTTAGCGTAGAGAACGTCATCGGCGCAAAGAGTGATATCCTCGAGGGCAACGCCATCCCCGATGATACCGCGTATCCTGTCAAGAGCGACCGGCGACAGACGTCCTTCGGCGACGCGCGCTACAATCTTATGCCCCAAGGGGCCCCATGCTCCCGCTTGGGAAACGGGAATCAGTAAAAGAGCCCCTATGTAAAACATGGCCATTTTGCCTTTCATTATATTATCCCCTCCATTCTCCAGAGGGGATTGTAGCAGAACCATCTTCAATCAACATCGGCCTAACGGCCCATCCCTGCCAAGATAAAGGACCTGCGTCATCTGAAACGGGATGGGTCTTTAGGCCCATTTTGTTCATGCCCCTTCGGGCACTTGACGAATTCATGGACTCGGCTATACTCTTAGGGAAGAAAATGACTGTTTTTCGAGAGGTTTCAATTATGAAAACTTCCGGGAAGAGAATCTTCAGCTTATTGCTCGCCGCCTTGCTCGCTCTGTCGGGAAGCCCTCTCCCGATGGCCATCGCCCAAGAGGCGTCACCCGGTTCGGCGGCCGCGACTCCTCAGCACCAGCTTAAATTTCCCGTGGAACCGCTCGACAACTGGTACGACGTGCTTTTTCTCGTGAGAAAAGACCGTGAACCCATACTGGGACCGTCTCTGCTTGAACCCCCGTTTCTGAGATGCCACGTGAATTTCTGCGGCCCTGGAAAAATCTTGTTCAGCAACGGACGAGCTCCCCTGTTCATATGGTTCAAAAGCGAAACCAAGATGTCGGATGGCCGAAATGTTCAAAAGTGGCTGGCGATGCGTTCCATTTACGATCTGGTTGCGACCAAAATGCCCGGTTCATGGAAGGACTCAATCCGGGCGCTGTGGGCCACCAGAGATGGAGGTCTCCTGGTGTTCCCAGCATCCTATAGGTACCATCTCGAATCCACCGCCGGGAACACCCCTAAGATCGACGTCAGCTTAGCCCGAATGCAAATGCAGAAAACTGGGGATCGAGTAGAGGTATACATCGCAAATGGAGCGGGACAACCAGGACAAAAGCCCGGCCGCGGCGCGGGAGACCAGGGCGCTTCATCCGGCGAAGAGCCCGCTTCGACTCCTCCACCTCCCACCCAGGCTCCTCCCGATAACGCACCCGCCGCGCCACCTCCCTCACCTTCAGAAATATCAACGCCGAACCAGCCTCAAACTCCGAAATCGCCGACCCCTTACGAGCGAGTAGCCGACGATCCGGAGCTGGCCGGCGCGTTCGACAAACTGGGAATAAAAAACAAGGTGGATCGCGCCATCCTGGAGTTTCTTATCTTAAATGAAGACGACAAGATGAAGGAGTGGCTCAAAAAGAAATTCCCCAAATCGGACAATACCAAGGCCGCCTTTCTAGCGGCCGCGGCGAAAGCCTCCAAGTCCAAGAAAGACAAGGAGGCGTTGCTGCAATTCCTGAAGACATCCACCCAGGCCGCCCTGGCCAAACTGGAGAATTCCCAGGACCCCCAGGCGGAATCCATCGCTCTTTGGCTCTTGAAAGCGAAAGGGACTAGTCGAGATGAAATCGTCGCCGCCAACCCTTGCAGTGAAAGTCCTCCTGTGGGCGCGGCTCCAGTCGCCCCGGATGTTACACCTGCCACCAAACAATTGTCCGTAATGGCCAAACATAGTCATGCGGGTGCCGTCGCTGAAGATTCTGAGGCAGCTCGCAACAAAGCGGATAGCAACCTGCGAAACATTCCTTCCGCGTCGAATTCTGCTGCGGACCCGTGCGCGAATCTATCCAACGCGCTCAAGAATTGGGAAGCTAAGTTCGCCAATTCCGAACACAGAGGTTACTTCACGGCCAGGCAAACGGAACCTCCCCCGGCCGGCAATGGCAAGGATAAAAAGAAGGATAAATGCGACGGCGTCAGCCAAAAATGCGACGAGGCGCGGGATAACACCC
>JACQPI010000148.1 GCA_016207585.1 Elusimicrobiota bacterium
ATACCACGCCGCCGTCGACCGTCACCGCCCGCGTCAAGACCCCGAGCCGCTCATGCCATGCTTCTAAAACGTACTTGCCGGGAGGCAGTCCGCGGATCTCGTAGGCGCCGTCCAAATCCGTCACGGCATAGAACGGATGCTCCAAAACCCCAACGTAAGCGGTCATCCACGGATGGACGTTACATTTGAGCTTCTGCATGACGGCCGGCTTCACGAACGTTTTCTCTATCTTCTTGAGGCCGGGAGGCATCGAGACGTTGAACTCGGGCAGGGCGTTGACGTTGTGGATCGTCGGGTCGGAATTGAGAAGCTCGACGCGCTGGCCGACCATCGCGCCGATGACCCTCGGGTAGTACCAGCAGCCCTTCTGATCCAAAACAGCGGCCTCCTTCGGCGTCTCGAAATTTTTTCCCTCCAGGCCTTTTTTTACATAGACGAACACATCCGCCAGGCCGCCCGTTTTGCCGACCGCGAAGGGCTGAAATATGAATCCTTTCGGATGCTGCTTGAGGCAGATGGGATCGGAGCCCATCGGGAGCACGCGGGCGGGAGGAATCTTTCCAGCGAAGACGACCCTGCCGCGAAACCCGGGAGCTTTCTTGACGGGGCGGGGTTTCCGGTCCGCGGACCACAGGATCACCGTAGACAAGCAGAGGGCCGCCGCCAGACTGAAAAACCGCAAAAGGGAACGTGAGGTCATATTCGAGCCTACCATTACAAAATAACAAAATAGACTAAATTTGTAAAATTGCGGCATGGACGTCGTCTCTCACGCGACCTGGGGATACCTCTCTCTGCGCCGGGCGAAGCCCGAACTCGCCAAGTGGGGCGCCTTGGCAGGCGCGGCACCGGATATGCTGTATTTCATTCCCTTCGCGCTCGAGCGTTCCCTCCGGGATGGAACGTTCCAAAAGTTCCCCACCGGCCTCTCCTTCGTCCTTCCCCGGATGCGCTACGCCCCCGGCATCTGGCGCGAGAACGGACCGCCCATGCCGCAGGAACTCGTCGACGCGTACCATTCCTACTATGTCTACACCCACAGCCTCGTGATCCTGGGACTGGCGGTGGGCGCCCTTTGGCTCCTAAGGCGGCGGCGGCGCCTCCTATGGCTGACGATCCCCTACGCGCTGCACATCCTCATGGACATCCCGACCCACGAGAGGTACCTGACGCCTTTTCTCTATCCGATCTCCATGTGGACGTTCAAGGGGATCAGCTGGGGCCACCCCTGGATATTCTGGCCCAACTGGATCGCGCTGGCGGGAACTGGAGTCTGGTTATATTGGAAGTCCAAAATGTCAACTTTTCCTGACAAAATCTAAGAACCCATAGGCCACCCACTATAAATATCCAGTAATCCCATTGCGCCTCGACGAGCAGCCGTGAACTATGGCCGGCTATAGTCGGTATGCGCGGCGCCGAGCGATGACAAGACCGGTAATCGGTGAATGAGTCCAACAGGATCAATGCGGCAGTCGGCCGTCGGAGAACCCGTTGACGCCGCCGTCAAGTAAGCCGGGACGAGCCTGCGCGCTCAATTTCCGCGGGAGCGGCGTGTCGGAGCGCTTGGCTTTTTTGTACTGAAGATAGGCTTCCTCCGGCTTGAAGATGGGGAGCGTGAAGTGGAACGTGGCGCCCTTGCCCAAGCCGTCGCTGCGCACGCCGATCGCTCCCTCGTGCGCCTCCACGATGGCGTGAGCGATGTAGAGCCCCAACCCCAAGCTGCCCCGGCTGGGCTCGCCCCTCCTGAAAAACTTCTCGAAAAGGTGCGGCTGGTCCTTGGGGTCGATCCCCGCGCCGTTGTCCATCACCTCGATGACCGCCTTCGAACCGGAGTGATGCGCCGACACAAGAATATGTCCCTCGGGCCCGACATGCTTGACCGCGTTGGAAATGAGATTATGGAGCACCTGCCGAATGCGGATGGGATCGGCCATGACCAGGAAGGGTCCCTTGGACCGCAGGAGTTTGAGATGAATTCTCTTCTCGCGGCAAACGATCTCGAAGCCCTGAGCCGCCTCGTCCAAGACGCTGTCGAGGGTCACGGCCTGGCGGTGCATCGAAAGCCTCCCCTGCTCGACCGCGACCGCGTCCATGAGATCGTTGACGAGCACGGAGGCCCAGCGCGTGCAGGAGAGGATGCGGTGGATCACCTGCTCCTTCTCGTCCTCGCTCATCGACACGAGCTGGAGGGTCGTCGCGTAGCCCTCGATGCAGGTCAAGGGATTGCGCAGATCGTGCGCCACCATCGCCAGGACGTC
Organism: Elusimicrobiota bacterium; assembly: GCA_016207585.1. Lineage (GTDB taxonomy): Bacteria > Elusimicrobiota > Elusimicrobia > UBA1565 > JACRDR01 > JACQPI01. The sequence continues at coordinate 2,262 of JACQPI010000148.1, forward strand.
GTTGGCCCAAATATCGGGTATCATAAGATCCTCCCTGCTTACCTCCAGTATATAAGGAATCAGGTAACGCCCCGGCCACTAAACGGTAATAATGTGGTAACAAGCCGCCGCTAGGCGAGCATTCTGCCCCGAGCGCAGGAAGAAAGGAGCGGGCAAATTCGGCATTTATCGGGGTCTTTTCGGACCGGACAGTTACCGGATATCCCAAGGTGACAAAGCGCAAAATCGTAGCGGAGAGGATCCGCAGCGTCAAAACGCTTGAGCGCGCGGGTGATGTCCGCAGCCGCCTTCCAGCCCGGAGTCCGGCGCCGCGTGAAGCCCAAATAGCGGCCGATCCGGAAAATATGCG
>JACQPI010000145.1 GCA_016207585.1 Elusimicrobiota bacterium
GTCTTGGAGCCTGAGATGGACTTGATGCCGGAAAAAATCGGAGACGCCCTAGAAGAAGAGATTGAGAAGGGTTTTGCCGAAGGCGTTGCCCTCTCGGACGATAATGGGGAGTAAGGCTCCGTAAAGAAATTAATGACCCATTTGGAGGTCCAGCTTTGAGCCGGATGCAAGGCGCGACGACGATGCCATACCTGACAGGTATGGTGAGGAGGAGCAACGCAGCAGGCGGCCAAAGATGGACCTGCCCCACGAGACGCGGCTCTTTTGGGCTGCGACCGCGTCGCTCCTCGCTTACGATGCTTTCAGCATCGCCGCACTCGTCGCTCCTTGTCTCGCTCCAAAATTGCCGCGCCAAATGGGTCATTAATTTCTTTACGGAGCCTAAGTAAAAGTTTCCAAGTGAGAGTGAAGGCCGTGTCGGCGGGCGTCGCGCACCGCTTGGTCGAATAGAGCCTCCGCGCGCCGCGTCCGACCCCGCGCATGAAGCGCCTGTGCCAATGCCAGGTTTGACAACGCCCGCCCGCGCGGCTCCCTACTCCCAAACAATCTGCGCGCTCGTACGAAGCATCCCTTCGCTTGGGCCGATCGTCCCCGGGCCAAAAGAACCTTCCCCAATCCCCATTCGACGTAGCCCAAATCCACTCCATCCTCGATCTGCGAATATAGGCGGTGTGCCGCACGGTATTCCCGCTGGGCCTCGCTGAGTCTCCCCAACTGCCTCAGCGCATTGGCGAATCCGCAGTGGGCATAGGCCCGGCCGAATAGATCCTCGGTTCTCCGAAACGCTTCCCGGGCCCGCACATAGTACTGCGCCGATTCATGAAGACGGCCCATGATGCGCGTCACGCCTCCCAAGCCGAAAAGGGCGTAGCCGCAACCCGTTGGGTCACGAGCCCGTCGAGCCAGGATGAGCGAGCGCTCGAAGGCCGACTGCGAAAGCCGCAGCTCTCCCTTAAACCTCAAGGCCCCCCCCATCGCCCAGAGCACGTAGGCGGCCTGCGCCCAGTCTCTCTCTTTCAGCGCGCGCCTAAGGCAAACTTTCAAATGCCGCAGACTCGAGCCGTAATTCCCCGCCGCCCGCTCCAACAGCGCGGTTTCCAGCCGAGCGCGTTCGGCAAAGGCGGGGACTTTTTTCATCAGCGGAGACCGCGACACCCGGCTGAATCGCCGACGCGCGGCCGGGACGTCTCCCAAGCTTCTCAAACAGGAAACCATCCCCCATGAAGCCTCGAACCAGAGGACGGGGTCGCAACGCTCGTCAACCCGGCCCAGCAGCCCGCGGTACATCCGGGCCGCGCGAGCCAGGAATCCCTGCGTCCGCCACGCCTCGGCCTCCACAAAATCGCGTTCGGAGCGCAATATCGGCGCCGTCGCATGGTTGGACGGAAGCACCCTCAGCGCGCGCGAAGGCCGATCCCGCTCCAGCCATTCCCGGGCCTCTTCGAGCCTGTAGGAACCGTCGCGCGCCGGGAGGCTCATCGCTTCAGCAACTCCTCGTACGCCTTCAATAGTATGGCGGTCGCGGAAGGGCCGATGGAGTTCGTCTCCTCGTAGTGATGCCCCTTGGGCTTGGGAAGCATCGAGCGCGTCGGCGTCGCGATGAAGTCATAACTCGGGATGATGTAGCCCAACTCATCGTTGGCCAACCCGACCACCATCCCGTACTTCGACCGCATTCTCTCGCGCAGGTACGGACTCCGCGGAGCCCGGCTCAAGTCCGGCGGCTGGGAATTGGTCGGCCGAACCAAGGGATGCCCGAAGCGGTAACGGCCGTCATAGCCGCCGATCGCGAGTTCCGGAAACAACTCCCCGGGAACTCCCAGGATGTCGACCGGTCCGAAGCGCACCCGGGAGACCTCCGTTTCGACCCAAGGATGCAGCGACGCCGGCAATGGAAACACCGCCAGGTGCCGAATCGGAAGCCACCAGCGCTTCCAAAAGGGCAACGGGACGCCGTCTTCGGTCAACAATCTGTGGCCGAATACAAGGCTGTTCAAGAACAACAGATAACGCGAGTTTTCGACCGGAACACGCACGACCCGCGAATCGAAGCGAACGGGGCCGCCGTTCACGCGGGCGCCGTCGTGATGCAGCATCGCCAAGGCCCGCCGCGCCACGGCCTGCCCGATCCTCTTCGCCTCCTCAAATCCCTTCGCCCCAGCGCCCAACTCGTCCACGTCGGGAGTCAACAGGCCTCCGATCGCCCCGTTCAGGAACAGGCAGGCGCCCCCGGTCCGGCCCTCGATTTCGCGGCACAGCTCGCCGGGATAGTCCGCGGTCACGAGGAGGTTGTCGCGGCCGAGCACCTCGCTGTGGCACGACCAACGGACCAGCGTTGCGATGACCCGCGCGCGGCCCCTGGCTCCGTTATGTCGCCAGGGACTGCGCGAGTGGAGAACGGCCCGCGCGCGGCCGGCCGCGGGATCGCGCCGCAAAAATCGGGCCGTCTGCAGCTCAGGATCGATGACGACCGGATCCCTGGCGTCGCGGCTGAGACCCGCCGGATCGATCGGGCCGCCCGCCGCCTCCAGCTCGGCCTCCTGAAGGCTCTCCGTCAAATCCTTTACGAGATGCGCGATCGAATCGAGCATGCGACGACGGTAGCGGCGATCGACTCCCGAAACGCCGGGGAAGCGCCCCCACAAGCCCAGCGTGTCAGGGGCGGAATGGTCGTGGGTCGCGGCGATGAAGACGTAGCCCGAGCCCTCGTCCCACCCGATCGCGCGCCGGATCGCAAGAACGTCCTCGCGGAATAGCCCGATTGAGTCGACCCCGACCAGCGCCACCGACTTGCGGCCGTCCGAGACGACGAGCGCCCGGGCATAGAGAGGATCATGAATTCCGCGGGCGCGACGACCGGCCGCCCCGTAACCCGCCAGCCAAATCGTCTCCCGCTCCAAGTCCGGCGTGATATCGACCTTGCCGGCGGCGGCGTAGAGCTTCGCTCCCCCTCGGCCCGGAGAATCTCCGGCGGCAAACGCACTTCGCGGGGCGACGCCCAGGACGGCCGTAAGCCAGAAAACGGACAATGAAGCAGAAAGCGGTATCAAATGACCTCCTCCTCGGGTAGGCACGGTTGGATGCAAGAGCTGTCCCCCCGGGGACCTGGCTTTCGCGGCGGCCGACCGAGCGCTATCGCGAGGAAGTGCCGCCGCCGAAGGCCGTTGGAGAGCGGCCGATCCAGCATCCAGCGATGGGATATGGACGGGGCCTCGCGGCTCGGCGGCTTCGACGGGGGCAGGGAGCAGGCGGGAGCGCAGGAGCGAATAGATGCCCGGCGCGACCCAGCGCAGAGTGTTCAGGCTTCGGGATTGCAGGGAATTCATGGCTCGAGCGCGCCGGGAGGTATGGCACGGCCTACGACATATGTCATAGCCAGGATCAAGGGATTATAAGCATTTTTCGACGGGGGTATGACATGGCCTACGACGCGCTGCACCATGACAACGATTGGTCAAAGGGGTCCGGGGGTGTTTCCTATGGACTGATTTCAGGGCTCCGGACATGGCGCCCGCAATTGCTGCATCATTTGAGCGTCTCGTAGCGTAGCCGCAGAACGGTCCCGGGGTACCTGACTTGCGCCGCGTTGAGTTGCTTGCAGA
>JACQPI010000147.1 GCA_016207585.1 Elusimicrobiota bacterium
CGAGGTCTTGGTCGCACCGCCGTTTACGGCCATTGAGACCGCGGGACGCATCCTGCGCGGCAGCCCGGTTCGCCTGGCGGCCCAAAACATGCATTGGGAGGGCTCCGGGGCTTTTACCGGCGAGGTGTCTCCGGCTCAAATCCGCGACGCGGGTTGTTCGGGGGTGATTCTGGGCCATTCGGAGCGGCGTCGATATTTCGGCGAGACGGATGCGGTCGTGCATAGGAAGCTCAAGGCCGCTTTGGCGCAGAAGCTGACGCCGATCGTCTGCATCGGGGAGACCTTGGAGGAGCGGGAGTCGAACCGGACCTTCCGGGTCCTCGAAACTCAAGTCCGGGAGGCGTTGCAGGGTTTCGCTCCGGCCGAATTGAGCGTTCTGGTGCTGGCCTATGAGCCGGTGTGGGCGATCGGGACGGGAAAAACGGCGACTCCGCAACAGGCCCAGGAGGCGCACCGGTTTATCCGGCAACAGGTGGAGCGCCTGTACGGCGCTCCCCTCGCGCAATCGATCCGCATCCTATACGGAGGGTCGGTCACCCCGGACAACATCGATTCCCTGATGGCGCAGAACGAGTTGGATGGAGCGCTGGTCGGCGGCGCCAGCCTGAAGCCCGTTTCTTTCCTACGGATTGTTCATTATAAGGCTCCCATGCGGTCGGGGGTTTGAAAGACATGGACCAGAACCCTGAATTGGCGAAGCAAATCACGGAAAAAATCGTAGAGCGCATGGAGCGCTCCAAGACGCCGATCCCCATTGGAATTTCCAATCGCCACGTGCACTTGGACCAGGCGCATTGGGATGTCTTGTTCGGGAAGGGGGCCCAGCCGCGCAAATTTCGGACCGTCAAACAACCTGGATTCTACGCATGTTTCGAGACGGTCGATCTGGAGGGGCCCAAGGGCCGCGTCGAGAAGGTGCGATTGATCGCCCCGCATCGCCCTAAGAGCCAGATCGAGATATCCAGGACGGACGCGGCGGTTCTGGGGTTGAAGCCTCCCGTCCGGGACTCCGGAAAGCTGGAGGGCTCCTCCCCGGTCCGGGTGATCGGACCCAAGGGCTCCATCGAATTGAAAGAAGGGCTCATCATCGCCCGGAGGCATATCCATTTCCATCCCCTTGAAGCGAGATCCATGGGGGTTCGCGACGGGGAGATCGTGCGGGTGCGCGCGGGCAACGGGGGTCCGCGGGAGCTTGTTTTCGAGCAGGTGCTGATACGCGTGTCGGATCAGTTCAGCCTGGAGCTGCATATCGATACGGACGAGGCGAATGCGGCCTGGGTCAAGACCGGTGATGTGGTAAATATCTGTTGAACGGCGGTTCGATAGGAGGCTGGCATGGATGCGTTGGGAATGATCGAGACTCGAGGGTTGGTGGCCTGCGTCGAGGCGGCGGACGCGGCGGTCAAGGCGGCGAATGTCCGTTTGGTGGGATATGAGAAGGTCGGGACCGGGCTCGTGACGGTTCTATTCCGGGGCGAAGTGGCGGCCTGCCGGGCGGCCTGCGACGCGGGCGCGGCCGGGGCCCAGAAGGTGGGCGAACTGGTCGCGGTGCATGTGATCCCGCAGCCGCATCCCGACCTGGAAGGCAAGATGCCGATCTCTCTTCCGGAGACCCTGAGCCGCGGCAAGCGCTGAGATCGCGCTCTGGATATTGTAGGGAGGCTCGCGCCGCGGCTCGCCGCGAGCGCCGGATGACAGGAGGTAGCGCCTATGATCTTTGCGCGCGTTATCGGCAACGTCGTTTGCACTCGCAAAGAGGAGAAGCTGGTCGGCACCAAGCTTCTTTTGGTGCAGCCCGTGGACCTGCAGGGACAGCCCAAGGGCAATCCCCTGGTCGGGGTCGACGCGGTCGGCGCCGGAGAGGGCGAGCTTGTCCTTTTGGTCCAGGGATCGAGCGCGCGCCAAACCGAGCGCACGGAAGGAAGCCCGGTGGACTGTACCCTGTTCGCGATCGTCGATTCGGTGGAACAGGGAGGCAAGATCGTCTTCCGAAAGAGCGACGACAGGTTGCCTTCCTTGAGATAGGATGCCCGTAGACGAGAAGGATATTTCCCGGATCGTATCCGAGGTCCTGGAGCGCTTGGCGGCGCAGCAGAGTGTTTCGGGCGCTATGCCGGGCGGGGGGCGCAGGACGCAATCTAGCGCCCCGGCAGGCGAAGGCCGCCCTCCGTCCTCGGACATGTCCGACCTCGTGTTCCCAAGCGTGGAGGCCGCCGTTTCGGCGGCGGCGAGCGCGCAAACTCAGTTCCAGGAGCTCGGCCTCGAGGTGCGCCGCGCCGTCATCAAGGCGATGCGCAAGGCCGTCGCGGCCGACGCGGAGCGCTTGGCCAGGATGGCGCACGAGGAGACGGGCTTGGGCCGATGGCAGGATAAGGTCCAAAAAAACCTCGTCTGCGCCCTAAAGACTCCCGGCGTGGAGGACCTCCAGGCGCGGGCTTACACCGGCGACAAGGGATTGACGCTGGTTGAATTCGCGCCCTACGGCGTCGTGGGGGCGGTGACGCCTTCGACCAACCCCACCGCGACCATCATCAACAACGCGATTTCCATCCTGTCGGCGGGCAACGCGGTCGTATTCGCTCCCCACCCGGCGTCCCAGCGCTGCTGCCGCGAAGCGATGCGCGCCCTGCACCGGGCGGCGGTTGCCGCGGGAGCCCCGGCGCACATCATGGCGACTTTCGACCCCGTGACGCAGGAGAGCACGCGCGCCCTCCTCTCCCATCCGGGAGTGCGGGTCAATATGGTGACCGGCGGGCCGGCCATCGTCAAAATCGCCATGACGACGGGAAAGACCTGCAAGACGATAGCGGCCGGCCCCGGCAATCCTCCCGTGGTCGTGGACGAGACCGCGCTGTTTCCCCAATGCGTCCGGGATATTGTCTATGGGGCCAGTTTCGACAACGGGATCCTCTGCACCGCGGAGAAGGAGGCGATCGTGGTTCGCGCGGCGCGCGAACGGTTCCTCGCGGCGATGCGGGCGGACTCCCGGGCTCATGAGTTGAATTCCACCCAGATGGAGCAGCTGACGCGGCGCGTTATCGTGGAGGGCGGCCGGGGCTGCAAGGAGCCGAAGCTGAACCGGGATTTTGTGGGAAAGGACGCGGCGGTCCTGGCGCTGGCGATCGGCCTGAACCTTTCGGAGGGAGTCCGCCTCCTGTGGTCCGAGGTTCCCAACGACCATCCGTTCGTATGGACCGAACAGCTGATGCCGGTTCTCCCCGTGACGGTGGTCCCGGATATCGACTCGGCGATTCAACTGGCCTATGAAGCGGAGGGGGAGAATCATCATACCGCCGCCATGCATTCGATGAATGTCGATCATCTCACGAGGATGGGGCGGCGGATGCAGTGCTCCATTTATGTCAAGAACGCCCCGACCGTTTATGGACTGGGATTCGGCGAGGGCTACGCCTCGATGTCGATCGGAACGCCGACGGGAGACGGGCTCACCAAGGCGAGCCATTTCGCTAGGCCGCTTCACTGCAGCCTGGTGGGATATTTTAGGATTGCGTAGGCGATTATGTCGGAGCTAAAAACAAGATCGGGAGGACGCCCATGCTGGCTAATATCGCCATAGGTCTTTTGGAAACCTCTTCCATCGCCAAGGGGATAGAAGCCTCGGATGCGATGTGCAAGATGGCGTCGGTCCAACTCGTGAAGACGAACATTATCGCCCGAGGGAAATACACCATCCTCATTTCCGGACCCGTGGGGGAGGTGGAGTCCTCGCTGCGGGCGGGGGCTGAAATCGCCAAAGACGTCCTCATCCATCAATTCATTATCCGCAACGTTCATCGCCAGGTGCTGGACGCGCTCGACAAGAGGGTGGGAGTCGAGGCCCTGGACGCAGTCGGGATCATCGAGACGAAGGAAGCCGTCGCGGCAATCCAGGCCGCCGACGCCGCGGCGAAGGCCGCCGCGGTCCATCTTCTGGAGGTGCGGTCGGTCGTCGGCGGAGGCAAGGGGTACGTGACGATGACGGGAGAGGTCGGCGCCGTTCGCTCGGCGGTCGCCGCCGGAATCGCCGCCGTCGCGCCGGCGATGCTGATCGGCCATGTCGTGATCCCCCAGGCGGACCGGCAGCTCTTGGCGAGCATCGGCCGATGAGGCCGTTGGAGGATCCATGAAGATTGTCATCGGGTCGGACCATGCGGGCTACGAGGCGAAGGAGAGGCTTAAGAAATTTCTTCAAGCGATGGGGCAGGGGGTGACCGATTTCGGCTGTCATAGCTCCGATGCAGTGGATTACCCGGACATCGCCCAGTTGGTGGCCGAATCGGTCTCGCGCCGGGAGTTCGACCGGGGCGTGCTCCTGGATGGCTTCGGCGGGGCGGTCGCTCTGGCGGCCAACAAGGTTCCGGGCGCCCGCGCGGTGTGCGCCTACGACGTCGTGAGCGCGCGCTTCGCGGCCGCGCATGAGGACGCCAACATCCTCTGCTTGGGGGGCAAGACGCACGGGGAGGTGGCCCTCCA
>JACQPI010000167.1 GCA_016207585.1 Elusimicrobiota bacterium
AGGCGCAGGTTGGCCTTGATTAGTTTCAGCTTGTCCTGCAGAATCTGATTTTCCAGGGTGACGATCTTGTCGTCGAGCTCGAGGAATTTATCGACCGGGATCGGCAGCGATCGCTTCATGCGGTCCAAGCGGTCGGCCACGTTCTCCATATTTTCCAAGGCGGCCTCCACGGCCGACGGCACGTAGCCGGTTTTGGAGCGGAAAGACTCCTTGCTCATGCGCCCGATTTGGGTCTGGCGATACCAGATCTTGAGCTCCTGGTATCCGCATCCGTACCGGCGCGAATAACGCTCGAATTCATCGTCGCATTCGCGGATCTTCTGGGCCAGGTTTTTGATCTTATTGGTCAAACGCTTGATCTTATCCTGGTTGAGGTTCAAACTGATGATGCGATTGACGATTTCCCGCGTGCGCCCCTCGATCCTCTTGGTGATTTTCTTTCTGGCCAAGAGGGATAGCTTGCGCCGCTCCAGTTTCGCGCGCTGGCGCTCGATGAAGGTCTCCGAGCGCGCGATGAACTGCGCCACGGTGCGCATCCTGCGGCGCATCCCGGCCAGCTCGAAGGCGGTCTTGCGTCCGCGCGGCATGAGCTCCTTGGGCGTCATCTCCTGCTGCGCGATCAGGTTTTCCCAGTTGCGGATCTCGCGCATGGTGATTGGGGATTCCAGCACCAGAAGCCGCAGCTCTCTCTCTCTCTCTCGGACGTTGCGGGCCAGAGTGACCTCCTCCTCGCGGTTGAGCAGGGGCACCTTGCCCATCTCGGAGAGATACATGCGGATCGAGCTCGAAACGTCCGGAGTCGACTCCCACTCCTCGGTATAAGCCTCCTTCTCGGCCGGCGAAACCATCTTGAACTTGCGCCGGTCGACCACCTCGATTCCAAGATCCTCGAGGGTCGACATCAAGCCGTCGATCTCCTCCGAAGACATGGACGCGGTCGTCAAGGAGCGATTGATCTCCTCCAGGGTCAGATAGCCGTGCTCCTTTCCCAGTTCGATCAGATCCCTTAAGGCCTGCTTGCTTTGGCTCGCCATGAGTGTCATCCTCGCTTTTACCCGAAAATCTCCGGGCCCTCCCGTTATGCCCCGACGGTCCTGAAATCCCGCAGCCGGTCCATGAGCCGCCGCTCGTTGAGACGGCCCAAGGTCTCGTTGTAGTGCCTGATCGCATCGGGATCACGAGGCGCTTGCCCGCGCTGCATCTCCTCGATGCGGGCGTTGAGCGCCCAGTAGCGCTTCAGCAGGCGCCGATCCTCCACCAAATCCGCCAGACCCCGCTCCTCCTGCGCCGGCGATTTCCGCTCCGCGTCGAACCACAGCGCGCGCACGACGCGGGCGTCCTCGGGATCGAGCCCGTCCAAGAAGGCGCCGCTCCAGGACGAAGAGCCCTGCGGCTGCCTGGACGGGTTGCGCATCCATTCCTTCAATTTCGAGAAGATTCGCCGGGCCGCCGCGCCGTCGAAGTCCTCCTCCCCGATCGCGTCCTCGCTCAGAACCGCGGAAGGGCTCTGGAAAAGCGCCTTCAGGAGGGCTCTCTCGAAAACCGAAACGGCCTCCTGCGCGGGCGGAATTTTCGACGCCGCTCCCGCCGGGGCGGCTTGAAACGGCGGCCGGGCGCCGGGCGCCGAGGAAGTCCGCGCCAACTGAAAACGCAGGGACTCCTCGTCGATCCCCAGGCGCTGCGCCAGGCGCCTAAGCCATTCCGATTTGATCACCTCGGAATCGGCCTTGGCGATGGTGGCCAAGACGCTCCGGGCGATGCGGTCCTTGGACTCGACGCTCAGGGGAACGCCGGCCCGGGAAACCGCCACGGCCGTCTGGAAATCGGGAAGGTCCTTGGAATCCTGCAGGGCGCGCTCCAGCGTCGGCCGCCCCTCCTGGTGCAGCAATTCGTCCGGGTCGAGCCCTCGCGGCAGGGTCACGATGCGCACGCTCAGGCCGCTTTCAAGGAAAAGCTCCGCTCCGCGCAGGGCCGCCGCGGCGCCCGCGTCGTCCGGATCGAAAACCAGATGAACTCCCTCCGCGTAACGTTTGATCAGCGCCACATGGTCCGGAGTCACCGCGGTCCCCAACGGGGCGCATGCGTTCGTCAAGCCGAACTGGTGCAGCGCCAGCACATCCATGTAGCCTTCCAGCAAGATCACGCGCCGCGACTTCCGAACGTCGCTCAAACCCTCGAAAAGCCCGTATAGAACCCGCCCTTTGGTGAACAGGGGCGTGTCGGGGCTGTTGAGATATTTCGGCATCGCCTCCGCCATCGCCCGGGCCCCGAACCCGGCCACCTCCCCCCGGACATTGCGGATCGGATACAGGATTCGCCCCCGAAAGTAATCCCGGTAGCGCCCGACCTTCTCGACGACCGTCACGAGCCCCGCCCTGGAGAGAATCTCGGGCGAAAAACCCTTGCGCAGGGCGGCCTCCAGGAAGGAACCCCCGTCCGGCAGGGCGAAGCCAAGGCCGAAGCGGTCGCGGACCTCGCGGCTCAAGCCCCGGGACTCCAGATAGCGCCTGGGTTCCTGCGCCTCCGGGCTCTGGGCCAGCAGGCGCTGGTAGAACTCCTGGGCGAAATTCAGGGCCGAGCGCAGCTGCACGATTTCGCGTTCCCGGGCGCTCAGCTCCTGCGTCGGGCGAGCGATCGTGATTCCCGCCCGCTGGGCCAGTTTTTCGATCGCCTCCACGAAGGAAAGGTTCTCCATTTTCATGAGGAACGCGAACGCATCGCCGCCTTCCTGGCAGCCGAAGCAATGGAATATCTGCTTTTCCAGATTGACCATGAAAGACGGCGTCTTTTCCTGATGGAAAGGGCAGCACGCCTTGAGACTCCGGCCGGCGCGCTTCAAATCGGGAACGTACTCCCGAACGAGCTCGGCGATGTCGACGCGCTGTCGAATCGCTTCCAGTTGATCTTGACCGATACGAGCCATGAACCCCCTTCGGCGGCCTTAAGGCTCAGGGAACCCGCCGCCGCTTGCTCCGCCGCATCTTCCGACGAGCCTCTTGAGCCTTCAGCTTGCGCCGCATTCCGGCGCTGAGATGAAACTCGCGCCGCTTGATTTCCTTGAGAATGCCGTTGCGCTCGCACTCGCGCTTGAAGCGGCGCAGCGCCTCCTCGATACTTTCGCCCTCGCGCACTTTAACAAACACCATTTAATCAATCACCTCCTTGTCATCCCGGCGGCCAAGTCATGCGCCGCCCCCCCAGCATGTGGTAATGCAGGTGGTCGACCGTCTGGCCGGCCCCGCGGCCGTTGTTGGTCACGAGCCGGAACGCGGCCTCGACGCCCAGCGTGCGCGCCAAGTCCCGCGCGACGTGCTGGAGATGCCCCAGCAAAAGCTCATCCCCGTCCCCGGACGCGGCAAGGCAGGGGATATGCTTGCGCGGAACGATCAAGACATGTGTCGGCGCCTGGGGGTTAATATCCTTGAACGCGATGGCCGTATCGTCCTGATGCAGGATTTGGGATTTAATTTGTCCCGATATTATCTTACAAAATATGCAGTCGCCCAAAAAGCACGCTCCTTGACGGTCCAGCCAGTGTAAGGGCGCCCGCCGCATCCCGCAAGGGCCAATGGTTGCATGTCCCCTCTAGGCCCTTTGGGCCAGCGCGACGGCATCCCGGCTGGAAACGATGCGCGCCGGCACGAGGCCGGAACCCGGATCTTCCCGGAAATAGACGCGCAAAAAATGGTCGCTTACTCCCTCCGCTTTCAGCATCGAGCCTCGCCCCTCGACCAAAACCCGGCGGACCGAACCGACCGCCGAAGCCGCGAAACGGCGCCGCAGTTCCCGGTCCAGGGCCCGCATGCGCTGCGCGCGTTCCAGCATCCGCGGCTCGGCAACGGCGTCCTTGAACCGCGCCGCGGGCGTCCCTGAGCGCCGGGAAAAACGAAAGACGTGAAGCCCCGAAAACCCGATATCCGACACGAACCGGAAACTCTCCTCGAAATGCTCGTCCGTTTCTCCGGGAAACCCCACCATGACGTCGGCGAAGAGTCCCGCGTCCGGCCAGCGCGCGCGCAAGGCCGCGGCCCGCCTCGCGTAGAAGGAGGCGCTGTACCAACGCTCCATCCGCTTCAACACCTCGTCGGAACCGGACTGAAGCGGTACGTGGAACGACGGCGCGAGCCTCCCCTCCCAACGGACCAGCAGTTCCAAGAGCCGATCGGTCAGGTCGGTGACCTCCAAGGAGGAGAGCCGTATTCGAAAATCGCCCGGCAGGCAGAGCAGACGGTCCAGCATGGCGACGAAATCCACGCGCCGGTCCCCATCCCAAACAAGGTAGCGCCCCAACCGGACCCCGCATAAGACGACCTCCTGCGTGCCGGACTCGATGAGCCCACGCACCTCCCGCTCCAGTTCGGCCCACGGCTTGCAGGAAAGGCGGGGGCGCACCGACGGGATGATGCAGTAGGCGCAGGTCATATTGCAGCCGTCTTGAACCTTGACGAAGGCCCGCGTGCGGTCCCGGAGACCGGTCACGCCCGTAAATTCCGGCGCCGTCCGGCATCCCAGCATCGCGGGGAGCACGGTCTTGGCGTCGTTGCCCGCGACCGTCGCCGCGGGAGCCGCGTCCAAAATAGTGTCCGGCGAGCGCGAGGCCAGGCAGCCCGTCACGACCAACCGCGCCGCCGGGTTGCGCCGCGCGATGCGGCGGATGAGCCGCAGGGCCTCCTTGTCCGCCTCTTCCGTCACGGTGCACGTGTTGACCACGCAAAGGTCGGCCTCTTCGAATCGGCTCGTCTCGCAGACGCCCCCACTCGACGGCGCCGGGTCGGTCGCTTCCCCGCATCCTTCGGC
>JACQPI010000150.1 GCA_016207585.1 Elusimicrobiota bacterium
CGCCAATATTAATAGTGAAATCAGGACGCAGACTATTTCCTGCTTCGCTAACAGGCAGATAATAACCCACCATAACCTATAACATGGTATTTAATTTGAAATCGAGAGTCAAGAGTTCTCCCGGAGAGTTCTCCCGGAGAGACAAGGAAGTTTGACAAAATTCAGCGAAAAGTGATTTAATCGGCCGTTATGCGTATTCATATCACGGCAAGGCACCTGAAGCTCACTCCTGCGATCCGTAGTTATGTCGAGGAAAAAGTCCAGAAGGCGCAAAAATATTTCTCTAGGATTACTTGGGTCCAGGTCGTTCTTTCGGTCGAAAAAAGGACCCACAGAACCGAAATCGTTATTCATGCCGCTCACCAGACGCTTCGGGCCCTCGCGCAAGGGCAGGACCTCTACGCCGCGATAGATCTCGCCTCGGATAAGATCGACGCGCAACTGAAGAAGTATAAGGATCGGCTACGCGATCATCATGCGCGACAGGCGCAAACGCCCATCCCTCCGACGTTCATTCCCTCCCCCGACATGCGGTTTTCGGTCGTCAAGCAAGTTTCTCTCAAGCCCATGACGCGCGAAGAAGCGGTACAGGAAATGGAGGCGCTTGGATACAGCTTCTGGCTCTTTTTGGACCGTGAGGACCGCCAGCTTCAGGTCGTCTTCCGACGCCTGGACGATACCTACGGGATACTGCGGCCACTCAGGCAGGGCGGCAGGTGAATGCCCCAATTCGAGACGGCCATTCCCTCACTGAGTGTCGGGGAATTCTTCAAAGAACAAAAGCAGCGACTGAAGCTGGAGTTGATCGCTGGGAAAGGCTCGCTGAATCGTAAGATTACGATTCCCGAGGTCAACCGCCCCGGCTTGTCCTTATCAGGCTTTCTAGAACATTTTCGCGCCGAGCGCATCCAGATCATCGGCCACGGCGAACAGGCATACTGCCTGCGAGCCGAACCCAAGCGGCTTTTCGCTACGCTCTCGAAGATGCTCTCGCACAAGGACCTTCCTTGCCTCGTCACCACGCGCAACCTCTCCATCCCGCAGCCGATCGTGCGGGCCTGCCGGCGCTTCGGCGTTCCCTTGCTACGCACGCGGTTCGACACAGCTGTTTTTATTGGGGAGCTGGCGGCGTATCTGGAGAACCGGCTGTCGCCCGTCTCCAGGGTCCACGGGGTTCTCGTGGACGTGTACGGTTTGGGAGTCCTCATCCAAGGTGATTCCGGGATCGGGAAATCCGAGTGCGCCTTGGAGCTCCTCAAGCGCGGGCACATCCTCGTCGCGGACGACGTCGTGGAAATTCAGAAGCGGCACGGCGGGATGCTCGTCGGCCGGTGCCCTGACAACCTCCGGCACCATATGGAGGTGCGCGGGCTAGGGATACTCGACGTCAAGCTCCTTTTCGGAATCGGATCGATCCTCGACCAGACGAGGATCGAATTGTCGGTCCACCTGGAGCTGTGGAACCAGGTTTCGAATTACGAAAGGGCGGGCTTGGAGATGTTGGCGACGCGGATCATGGGCGTCGAGATTCCAGACGTGCGCATCCCCGTCAGCCCAGGACGGAATCTGGCGATACTCATCGAGGTGGCCGCGCTCAACCAGCGGCTGCGCTCCCAGGGATATTTCAGCGCGCAGACCTTCAACCAGACCCTCATCGACAAGATGAGGCACGCGTCCTCGGCGCGCCGCGCGCTGGAGGGACCGCGGTGAAAAAACGCAGCGCGGAGGGAACCCGCCGGCCGCGGCCCCGCAAATCCCTGTTCATCATCACGGGAATCTCCGGGGCGGGGCGCAGCCAGGCATTGAAGTGCTTCGAGGATTTCGGCTTTTTCTGCGTGGACAACCTGCCGATCGCGTTGCTCGATCGGTTTGCCTCGCTGCTGGCGCGCGAGCGCCATCCCGCCCGCGTCGCGCTGGGCATCGACATCCGAGAGGGCCGTTTCCTTAGGAGCCTGGCGCAGCCGCTGAAGGGGCTGCGCGAAAAGGGATTCTCCTATCGGATTATTTTCCTCGACGCCTCGGACCGAGTCGTCGTTCAACGGTATTCCGAGACGCGCCACCGGCACCCGTTGGGGAAGAACCTCCTTAGCGCGGTGCGGCGGGAGCGGCGCATCCTGACCGATTTGAAGGCGATCTCCGACAAGGTGATCGATACCAGCGACATGACTCTCGGGGAGCTCAAGGAAACCCTTTCCGAGGCGCTCGAGTTGAAGCAAACGCGGGAGATGAATCTTTCCATTGTTTCCTTCGGGTATAAATACGGCCTACCCCTGGACGCGGACATCGTCATGGACGTGCGGTTCATGCCCAATCCAAACTATATATCGTCGCTTAGGAGAAAGACGGGTCTGGAGGCCGCAGTCCGCAAGTTTCTTGTCGGCCAGCCGGCATGCCGGGAATTTTTGTCCAAATATTCGGACCTCATCCAGTTCCTTCTGCCCAACTACATCCGGGAGGGAAAATCCTACCTGACGATCGCGGTCGGCTGCACGGGCGGTCGCCACCGCAGCGTCTTCATCACGCGCTATTTGACGCAGGAACTGCAGAGAAGCGGCTATGCGGTTCGAGAGTTTCATCGCGACATCCACCGGGGATAACCGCTCCGATCCGAAATAATGTAACATGGACCCTGAGAGGTCCGCGGTATCATGGTCCATTTTGTGATCATCACCCACGGGGAATTCGGGGCCTATTTGCTCGAGGCGGCGGAGGAGATCGTCGGCAGACAGGCCGACGGGATCCGGGCGGTTTCGATCTCGCCTCGATGGGCGGTCGACGAAGTACGCTCCAGGATCGCCGAGGCGATCGACAAGGAAAATTCCCCGGAAGGGCTCATCGTCGCAATCGACATCCCTGGAGGAACTCCGGCCAACGTCGTCCTTCCCATAGTCAAGAACATGCCGCACGTGAGGGTGATCAGCGGAGTCAATCTTTATATGTTGGTTTCGGCTTTCGGCCGGCGCTCGCGGGAGGGTATCGAGGAGGTGTTCCAGAAGATGATGGCGGACGGACAAAAGTCGATCCGGGACATCAAGGCCATGATCTCCACCTCATGCCGGTAGTTCTCGTCCGCATCGATGATCGCCTGGTGCATGGTCAGGTGGTGGAGAGCTGGATACCGTTCGTCGAGGCGGAGTGGGTCCTGGTCGTTTCGGATGCGGTCGCCTCCGACCCAACCCAGAGGATCTTGATGCGTTTGGCTCTTCCGGAGAATGTCGGGTTGGAGGTGTTGTCGGTTGAGCAGGCGGGACCGCGCGTCACGGAGTTGGACCGGGCTCCGGAAAGGGTATTGATCCTGGCGCCGTCTCCGAGAGAGGTGTTGGCGCTGCTGCGCGCCGGGGCCGGTTTTCAGGCGGTCAACGTCGGTGGGGTGTACTACAGCGTCGGACAGGTGCATTTGGGGAAGCTTGTTTATTTGGCCGCCGAGGACCAAGCCGCTTTGCAGGGCATCGCGGATCTCGGAATCACGATCGAGGGGCAACGTGTCCCTTCGGAAAAGAAAATAAATTTGGCGGAGTTCGTTGTTCAGTTGCAGGGGTGACCGACCGGTAGGATGCGGGTCGCGCGGGAGGGGATGTGTTGGACGCTAGGTGCTGGGGAAACCTTCCCTGGTTGTGTCTCGGCGCGGCGATCATCGAGCTCGATGGGGCTCACGTCGGCCAATGGATGGTTTCCAGACCGTTGGTCCTTGGGCCGGCGCTAGGCTGGGCTTGCGGCGATATCCAGTCTGGGGCGTTTATCGGCGCGGTAGTTGAGATGCTGCTGGCGAGCGACCTGTCGGTGGGGAGCGTGGTTCCCTTGAACGGTTCGGTGGCGACCGCGATCGCGGTCCTTCTGACGGGAGGGGAGGCTCGCGTCGAGGAGGCCGTTGCGATCCCGGCGGCCCTGGTAGCGGGATTCGCGCACGCCAGGATCGAGCGCGGCGAGAGGATCTGGCGCAACGGCTGGATCCGGGAGATCCGACAGGACGTGCAGGACGGCAAGGAAATTGCGTTCGGAACGCTGATGGCTCGGGCGATCGGCGGGCATCTCTTTTTTACATGGGCGTTCCTATGCGTTTGCCTGCTGGTATTGACGCCGGGCCTTTCATGGGGATGGTCCGCGGCGCCGGAGCCGGTCCGTGAGGGCATGAGGTGGGCGTGGCGGGCGGCTCCCTGGTTGGCGATGGCGCGCCTCGTCCGAGTTTTTTGGAAATGATGAATTGGAAGCGTCGAACCGAGATTTTTTTGCGCAGCCTGTTCCTGCAGGCCTGTTGGAATTGGGAGAGGATGCAGAATTTCGGGTTCGCCTTTTGCGTGGAACCCGGCTTGCGCCGCATCTATACGGGAGAGGCCTTGCGGGAGGCGCGCCTACGGCATTTGGACACATTCAACACTCAGCCGTATCTGGCCGGCATGATCGCCGGCGTCGTTTTGCGAATGGAACGAGTCGCGGCGAACGGCGACGGGCGCGTTGAGAGAATCGAGACGCTCAAGCGCGCCTTGGCGACTGCCCTGGCCGCGATCGGAGATGTTTGTTTCTGGGCCAAGCTGCGGCCGCTGAGCGTGGCGGCGGCGCTGACGGTCGGGTCCGTCGTGTGGGTGTTGGGAGGGGCGGCGAGGGGAGGGTTCCTGGCGGGGGCCGGAGTTTTCCTAGGGCTTTTCAATTTGCCGGCCGTGTGGATTCGCTGGGCCGGCATTCGGCTGGGATACGAGAATGGAGAGGCGGTCGCCGCGGCGATCGAGCGCATGAACTGCCAGCGCCTCATCGGCAGGCTGCAGAACGCGGGGCGGGTCGCCACAGCGGTCTTGGCGGCCCTGGCTCTGGCGGCTTGGCCTTTGGCCGCGGGGCGCGGCTGGAAGGAAGCGCTGGCTCACGGGATGATTTTCGCGGCGTGCCTGCTGTTGCAGGCGCATCCCATATCGGTCCTGAGAGCCTACGGGGCGCTCGTCGCGGCCGGGCTCTTCGGGGCTCTGACGCTCCAATGACCTTGAAGAAGATTTTGAAGGTGAACAACCGGTTGGGGCTTCACGCGCGCCCCGCGGCTCTTTTCGTGCAGACCGCCAGCCGGTTCAAGTGCATCGTGAAGGTCGCTAAGGACGATGTCGAAGTGAACGGCAAGAGCATGATGGGGTTGATGATGCTCGCGGCGGAACAGGGTTCGGCGTTGACGATTACGCTCGATGGGGACGACGCGACCGAGGCGCTGCGTGAAATCGAGGACGTCTTCGCGCGTAATTTCGGAGAATAGGAATATCCATGATCGTCATCAAGGGAGTCCCGGCCAGCTCCGGGATCGCGATCGGAAAGGCCTACGTTCTAGAGGACGAGGATATCGTCGTCAACCGCGACGAGATTCCGAAGGAAAAGCTGCGCCGGGAATTGCGTCGCTTCAAGGCCGCGCTGGACGCGACGTACCGGGACCTCGACCATGCCGAGGGCAAGGTACTCAAGACGCTGGGACGCGAACACGTCAAGCTCATCGACACGCACCGGCTGATCCTGTCGGATCCGCTCATCACGAAGGACGTTCCCCGGCGCATCATGGAGGAACGGGTCAACGCGGAGTTCGCGCTCTCCGAGGCGCTGGAGATGGTCAATCGCGCATTCGAGAAGATCGAGGACGAATTTTTCCGCGAACGGCGCCATGATCTTTTCGACGTAGGCAAGAGGCTCTTGTCGCACCTCCTTAAGCGGGAGAAGCGCGACCTGACGTCCATCGACGCCCCGGCCATCCTCATCGCCCGCAACCTGCTTCCCTCCGACACGTTCACCCTCAAGGAGACGAAGATCCTCGGGTTCGCGACCGATCTAGGGGGCAGGACCAGCCACACAGCGCTTTTGGCGCAAAGCCTCCAGATCCCGGCGGTCGTCGGTCTTTCCGACGCGACGCGACGCATCAAGAACGGCGAGCTTCTCGTCCTGGACGGGGACCACGGACTGGTGATCGTGACGCCCACCGCTGAGGCCATCGAGAAGTACCAGCGGGCCCAGAAGGAAACGCAGCGGGAGACGCGAGCCTTGGAGACGCTCCGTGGTCAGCCGGCGACCACGACCGACGGCAAACGTTTCGAGCTCGCCGTCAACCTGGACTCTCCCGAGGACATCAAGATGATCCAAGCGCTGAAGTCGGACGGGATCGGATTGTTCCGCACGGAGTTCCTGTTTCTGAACCGGACCGCACCGCCGGGCGAGGCGGAACAGGCGAAGGTCTATTCTCATGTCATTAAGTCGCTGGCGCCCCTGCCGGTCGTCATCCGCGCCGCGGACATTGGGGGGGACCGGCTGGCCCATCTGGGCCTCGACGAGCCCAAAGACGAGATCAACCCGTTCATGGGACTGCGCGGGATCCGTCTGCTGCTCAAGTACCCAGACCTCTTCAAAACGCAGCTTCGGGCCATCCTACGCGCCTCGACGCATGGGCCGGTGAAGGTGCTGCTGCCGATGGTTTCCTCCTTGACCGAACTACGGAGCGCCCGGCATTTGTTTCAGCAGGCCCACGAGGAGCTGGAAGGGGAGGGCTACGAGATCACGCCGAAGGTGGACTTGGGAATCATGGTCGAGACCCCCGCGGCCGCGCTCCTGCTGGACCACCTGCTTACGCAGGCGGATTTCATTTCGATCGGGACCAACGATCTCATCCAGTACCTCTTGGCGGTGGACCGGGTGAACGAGCACGTCGCCCATCTCTATGATCCGTTTCATCCTACGGTCGTGAGGGTGCTGCACCAGATCGTGGAAACGACCCGCCGATACGGAAAATGGATGAGCGTTTGCGGGGAGATGACATCGGATCCGCGGGCGGTTCCCCTCCTGGTGGGTTTGGGGATCGATTCGCTGTCCGTTTCGCCGCGGATGTTCCTGCGCGTCAAGCAGATCGTGAAATACCTCAGCGCCGCGACGGCTTCCCAAGCCGTTATCCAGGCCCTGAGCCTCGCGGACTCGGAGGAAATTCACCGTCTTATAGGCCAGCTTGTCCAACCCGCCGGCCGCGGCATGACGGAATGAACATTCGAAATTTCTCCATCATCGCCCACGTGGACCACGGCAAGTCGACCTTGGCCGACCGTCTTTTGGAGGCGACCGATACGATATCGAGTCGGCAGATGCGTGCGCAGGTGATGGACTCCATGGAGCTCGAGCGCGAACGGGGCATCACGATCAAGGCAAAGGC
>JACQPI010000151.1 GCA_016207585.1 Elusimicrobiota bacterium
ATCCCGGGCTCAAGCACCATTTCCACTTCACCGACGTCCCCTCGACCGTCACGGCCGGCTCCCCGTTCTCCTTGACGATCGTGGCTCACGACTTATTCCATAACCAGCTCTCGACGGGCCCCAATATCTACGTGGGAACCGTTACGATCAGCGGGGAACCCTTTCCCTCGCCCCAGAATTTCCTATCGGTGACGGTGGCTTTCGGAGTCGGCCACCAGGGAGTCCGGGGGGCGACCGGCTTGGCTCTCAAAAAGGTCGGGACGCGGTGGCTTTTGGGGACCGACTCGCTCGTTTCCAGCGTCACCAACGACGTCGGCGGTTACGTGCAGAAATCCACCGTGACGGTGAAGTCGGGCGACCCGGATGCCGTATCGGTGACCCCGCTCGCCGCCCAGCAGGTGCGGGCGGGCAACCAGGGGAGCCCGGGGCGCCAGGATTTCTACGGCCAGATCACCGACCTGTACAAAAATCCGGTCCAGACGCCGACCACGGTATACATCCAGCTGGTCAACGTGGGGGGTTCCTCGGGCACCTTCTCGTACAAACCCGGGGCGAGCTGGATATCGATGGGCTATTCCACGTCGATCGTCAGCGACGCGCAGGGGCGGGTCGGGCAGGACGGTTCGGCGGGCAACAATAACGCCGATCTTACCCTGTTCGTATCGAACAAGGCCCAGGACTCGGCCCGCATCTGGATCGGGACCTCCGCTCCTCCGACCAGTTTGACGTACTACATCAATAACAACCTCAATCTCTCGGGCACGATCACCACGATCGGGGGGGACCCCCGCTACCTGGTCTTCACCTCGAGCGAGGCCTCCACGACGGTCAACGACGTCGCGGGTTCCGGAGCGAGATTCACCGTGCAGCGCCGCGACGACTTCGGAAACGCGACCGATTTCGACCAGACCGACATCGTGCTGAGCCTCGGCACGGACCAAGACGCCGCCCACGCCGGGGCGGGCCTGCAGGCGGGGCTGCCGTCCTCTACCGTAGGCGATTACGGATTCGCGTATTTAAATTCGCCCTATAACTTCATGCCGTCCGTCGTATCCATCGGGGAGGGGCTCCAGGAAATCTCCTTCCGGTATCGCGACAAAATGTCCTCGTATGCCGGACCCGGCGTCTCTTCCAACACGGGCTACGGCGGCCGGCCGGGGCGGTGGACCCTGCAGCTCGTGCCGACGTCGGTCAGCGTCTCCTCCCTGACGTTCAACCTGCAGGTCGATCCGGACGTTGTGAACCGCCTTGCCTTCGGGAATCCGACCGTGAGGCTTCAGGCCGGCAAGCCCACGGATGACCTGGACGCTCCTCAGTCCTTTCAGCTCCAGATGCGCGACCGCTTCGACAACCCCCGCGTGGTCTCAAGCCCGGTGACGGTCGGCGTGTCCACCCAGACGCGCTCGCCCTCGGCCTACAACGACGCCGTCTCCTTCTCGACATCGAGCGAGCTGGCGGCGGGATTTCCTCCCGCATTCCTGAGCACAAGCGCCGTCTCGACGATCCCCCTGGGTTCGTACGAGACTACTTTCTACTACCTCGACACGATGGCGAGCATTTCGTATCCCGGCGGCTCGCTGCGGCCGGTGCTGCGCGCGCAAGACGTCGGCCAGGTCTGGAACTCGACCACCCAGGCGGTGAATGTCGTTTCCGACATCATCCAGAGGGTGTCCGTTCCACCGTTCAACCCGTCGCAGCTTCCTGCAGGGACCACGTCTCAGGCCCTGACGTTGCGCGTGGAGGATATTTACGGAAACCCGGCGCCCATTAAGTCCGGACAACAGGAGTCGCCTTCGCCGTGCCCCTTCTCCTGCGTCGCGTTCACGATCACCTCCGATTCAAGCGGCTTGCCGGAGTTCTCGAGCCCCGGCATCAGCAGCTTCACGGCCTCCTCCGGGACGGCGTACATGGCGCTGGGAGAGGCGACGACCGTCTTCTACGTCATCGATCATAACGTCTCCGCCGCCCCGCATCTCCTCACCGCCCGCGCGTCCAAGGAAAGCCGCGGTTGGCTGGTCGGCACGGCGACCTACACCGTCAAGGCGGGGCCGCCCGCCGCGGCCGTCTTCTCGACGCCGTCGAGGTATTTGATCGCGGGGACGACGATGCAACTGAACCCGTCCACGCTCGCGTCCGTTCCGACCCCCGTCACCTTGGAGTTGGTGGATCAGTTTGGAAACATCACAAAGTCGGATACTCAGGTCTTTACAGCGACCTTCGCGGTCACCAACTCGCTGACGACGCGCGGCGGGGTGAGTTCCCTGGTGAGCGTTCAGGATGGGGCGAACTGGCCCCTCATTCCTGTCACGAGCCCTCTGGAGGTCGACATTCCGGCGACTGTGAGCGGGGTGACGATATACCTGTGGGATACGACGGTTTCCACCATCACCCTGCGGGCCGGGGTGGTGCCTAAAACCGGTGGGGGGCCGGCTTTGCCGTCCGTCAGTCAAAACCACTTCATCACCCCGGGTCCCGCGGCGTTCGTGACGATCCACCATCCGTTCTGGCTCGCCGCCCCGGACGCCGGGCAGGGCATCACGGGGCCCCTGAAGGTGGGAACCGTCGACCTGGTGAGCCGCACCTTCGGCTCCCCGGCGCAGAGCTGGGGCGTGGTGATGCGGGACCGCTTCGGGAACATCGCCTCGGGACATCCGGTCAACAAGCAGCACTTCAGCGGGTTGGTGCGCTTCTCGACCAGCGGGTCGACCTCCACCGTGACTCTGACCGACCTGACGGGGAGCACGACGACCCCCAACTCTCACCTATTCCTGGGAGAGGCGGACACGACGCCAGGCATCTTCACCCAGCTTCAGCTTCGAGACCTCCAGCAAGAGCGGCTCACGCTCTACGCCACCGCCTATGCCGACGCGAGCATTTGGGGAAAGACCAACGATTCGGGCCGCACGTTTCCCTTCAGCCCGCTGCCGCCTTCCTCGGTCAAGTCGGACGGGGATGTCTATACGGCTGGTATCTTGGTCCTGCCGACCGACATGGCTCCGGAAATGAACACCGTCACCGGGTTGGTGTCGGATAATAAACTGGCCGTGGGACAGACGGAGCCCGTCTTGCGGCAAGGGTTCGGGACCACGGCCCTGAAGCCCAATCCCGTGCAGATGCTGCTCTTGTCCATGCGCGTGCTTCCCTCGACGACGACCCCGACGTTGACGGCTAATCTGTCCGGCCTGCGCGTCGTCAAGACGGGGAATTTGAGCGCCGAACACGTAACGGAAATCGCTTTTTACTACGACGACAACAATAGCGGGCTCTTCGAGGCGAACACGGACATCAAACTCGCGACCGGTACATGGGACGGGACGAGCTGGCATTTCGGCAATCCGGCCAATCCGTTCTACCAGACCCCGTTGAACACGGTGGACCCGACCCGCACCTCCTTGAGCTCCGCCGACTCGAGCTTCAAGAATTTCTTCCTGACCTTGCGCTTGGCGGCGACCGGCTACGCGGTCTCGGATCTTCCCAG